>DASVPF010000063.1:0-6774 GCA_036382965.1 Thiobacillus sp. | reverse complement strand
ATTGCGGAGAACTTCTGCTTGCAGCGCAACTGCAAGCGGCCGCATCTTAGGAAGGCACGCAATCTTTGGATATACAACTTTAGTTGTAGGTTACGATCAACTATTTGATAAATATAGAATATATTTTAAGAAATCCGGGGTTTCCCACGAACTTTCAGGCCCGTCTCGCCGAAAATCCGCAAATTCTCCGCTGATGGGATTCAACCAATCTAAATGGATTTGATCTTTTCGCGCAGTGCGGAATACTGGCGCCGGCTGACCATGAGCCGCTCGTCCAGTCCATCCAGCCGCAGAAAATGACCCTCGTCGTCGCCGGGCAGCTTGCCGATTTCGCGGATGCGCGCACGCCCCGCCAGGCAGTTGCGGTGGATGCGCAAAAACCTGTCGCCAAACTCGCTCTCCAGATGGGTCAGCGATTCCTCGATGAGGAATTCGCGGGCCGCGGTGCGCACGGTGACGTACTTGAGCTCCGCCTTGAGATACAGAATGTCCGCCACCGGAATCAGCACGATGCGGCCTTTTTCGTTGACCGATAAATGCGTGCGGGCCTTGGGGTTGGCTTCGCGCAACCGGCCCAATGCGGCAGCGCTCAGGCTGTGCGCCCGCGACAGGGCGCGCACCAGGCGGTCGGCCCGCACCGGCTTGAGCAGATAGTCAACCGCATTAAGGTCAAACGCCTGACAGGCGTAGACGTCGTAGGCGGTGCTGAAAATGATGGCAGGCGGCGTGGCCAGCGTATTGAGGTGAGCGGCACATTCGAGGCCATCCATGCTGGGCATGCGGATATCGAGCAGCACGGCATCGACCGGCTGCTGCTGCGCCACAGCCAGCGCAGTCAACCCGTTGTCGGCCTCGCCGACGATCTCGACCGGCAGTTGATCGGCACAATCCGCCAGCACGTCGCGCAGACGACGACGCGCGGGCGCCTCGTCATCGACGATGAGGAGGCGCAGCGGCGGCTTGGGTGGGGTGTTCACGGGTATACGGAATCACGATGTGCACTTGATAAACGGCGCCCAGCGCTTCCAACTTGAGCTGGGCGTCGAGGTCGAAATGCAGCAGCAGACGCTCGCGGATATTGTCCACCGCAATGCGGTTGCCCTTGTGGTGACCGGCTTCCGGAGCGACCGGGTTACGCACCACGATGTGCACCTTGTCGGCGCTAAGATAGATGTTGAGGCTGATTTCGCCGCCGTCGGCCAAGGGTTCGATGCCGTGATACACCGCGTTTTCCACCAGCGGCTGAATCACCAGTGGCGGAATCAGCGCGTCGGACGGCATTTTATTGATGTGCCAGGTCACCTGCAGGCGATCGCCCAGGCGCAGCTGTTCCAGTTCCAGGTAGGCCCGGGTGAGCGCGACTTCCTCTTCCAGCGGTGCCAGCTGATTGGCATTGTTCATCAGGGCGCGAAACAGATCCGCCATGTTTTCCAGCGCATGCTCAGCCCGGCGCGGGTCGCTGCGCACCAGCGACAGCACGGCATTCAAACTGTTGAACAGAAAATGCGGGCGGATGCGCGCCTGCAAGGCCTCTAGGCGCGCTTCGGTAATCGCGGGCGACAGCGCGCGGGCACGCAGGTTGAAGTAGCCCAGCAGACCTATACCCATCAGGAAGGCAAATACCATCGCGCTGGCGACCGGAAAAGCCCCGCCCAGGAGCGAATTCAGCCACAGCGTGGCCAGCCCCGGTACCGCCACGCCCAGCGCCAGTGTGGCACCCACGCCCCGCCGATAAGGCTGGCTGCGCAACCAGCGCCCGGCGGCGCAAAGGATGAGCAGGGTCAGCAGCAAGACCGGCTGTGCCAGCGCAGACAGCGCGATGAACTCGGCCCGGAATGCGCTGAAGTCGGGCACGCGCGCCACCACGCCGGCTACCAGCGCCGTCTCCACCGTCAGCGCGATGCGCAGGTTCACCCCCAGGTGACAGAAGTTCGGCAATTCGACCTGCCGGTTGTTATGATTCCTTCTTTTCATTCCCCGTTTGCCCCATGAGCACGTCATCGACGCCGCCTGACAGCGCCCCCGCCGCCTGGTCGGGCCGGTTTTCCGAGCCGGTTTCCGACATCGTCAAACGCTACACCGCGTCGATCCCCTTCGATTATCGGCTGGCCGAGTTCGACATTCAGGGTTCGCTGGCGCACGCCGCCATGTTGCACCACGTCGGCGTCCTGTCCAAGGACGATCTCGCCGCGATCCAGCGCGGCATGGCCGAACTGCTGGCCGAAATTCGCGCCGGCCAGTTCAGCTGGTCATTGGATAAAGAGGACGTCCACCTCAACATCGAGGCCGCGCTGACCGCCAAAATCGGCGACGCGGGCAAGCGCCTGCACACCGGGCGCTCGCGCAACGACCAGGTGGCGACCGACATCCGCCTGTATCTGCGCGACGCGATTGACCGCATCCTGGCCGGACTGCGCGCCTGCCAGACCTCGCTGGTGGATCTCGCCGAGGCGCACGCCGACACCGTGATGCCGGGCTTCACCCACCTGCAGGTGGCGCAGCCAGTCACCTTCGGCCACCACCTTTTAGCCTACTTCGAAATGCTGGCGCGCGACGCCGAGCGCATGGCCGACTGCCGCCGCCGCGTCAATCGCCTGCCTTTGGGCGCTGCCGCGCTGGCCGGCACCAGCTATCCGATCGACCGCCAGTTTGTCGCCGACCAGCTCGGCTTCGAGGCGGTGTGCGAGAACTCGCTCGACGCCGTCTCCGATCGCGACTTCGCCATCGAATTTTCCGCCGCCGCCGCACTGGTGATGACGCATCTGTCGCGCCTGTCGGAAGAACTGATCCTGTGGATGAGCCCGCGTTTCGGCTTCATCGACCTGGCCGACCGCTTCTGTACCGGCTCTTCCATCATGCCGCAGAAGAAGAACCCCGACGTGCCCGAGCTGGTGCGCGGCAAGACCGGCCGGGTCAACGGCCATCTGGTGGCGCTGCTGACCCTGATGAAAGGCCAGCCGCTGGCCTACAACAAGGACAACCAGGAAGACAAGGAGCCGCTGTTCGACACCGTCGACACGCTGACCGACACGCTGGCGATCTACGCCGACATGCTCACCGGCGTGACGGTGAAGCCCGACGCGATGCGCACCGCGGTAATGCAGGGCTTCGCCACCGCGACCGACCTGGCCGACTATCTGGTGAAAAAGGGCGTGCCCTTCCGCGATGCACATGAAGTCGTGGCGCGTGCGGTGCGGATGGCCGACACCAGCGGGCGCGATCTCGCTGATCTGCCGCTCGCCGAGTTGCAGGCGTTCAGCCCGGTGATTGCGGACGACGTCTACGCCGTGCTGACGCTGGAAGGCTCGCTCGCCGCCCGCGACCACCTGGGCGGCACCGCACCGGCGCAGGTGCATGCAGCGATTGCGCGCGCGCGGCATCGAATCTAGCTTCACAGGGAGGACGCAGAGGACACGGAGAAAAGCCTCTCTGCTTCTCCGTGTCCTCATTGTGAGAAAACCAGCCGTCGCGAATCAGGGCGACCCCGCCGGCGCCACCGGCGGCGCATGTTCGCGGCAGATCCGCCGCACCTCGGGGCTGGACAGCTTTTCCTGCATCAAGCCGCAAAAATAGCTGCGCGGCCCCAGCCGCTGGTTGTGGCGGCAGGTCGCGCATACGCCGAAGGTGCGTTTACCACTTTGCACCTGCACCTGCGCCAGCACCTGCCGCAACACCATCATGGCCGACGTCACCCGCGCCGGGCTGGCGGTCTGCACAATGTCGCGCCAGGCGCTGCCGGCGGAGAGCGTCTTCAGCAGTGTGGTGCCGCCTTCGGTCAGGATCAGTCGCACCACCCGGCCGTCGCGGGGATCGGCGTAACGCGAGATCAAACGGCGACGCGCCAGCACCAGCACCGTTTGCGACACCGTACCTTTGGTCAGCCCGAGATATTCGGTCAGCGCCTGCGGCGTATTGCTGAAGCGGTTGGCCTGATTCAGATAGAACAGCACCTGCAGGTGCACCGGCTGCAGGCCCTGTGCCGCACCCGCCTGGCGCAAGTCGGCCCGGGTCAGCAGCGACAGCCGCTCGACCAGGTCAAACAGGGTGAGCGCCTGGCTTTTCAATCAGAAATGGACTGCGCCGCCACCCTGCGCGGCGATCAGCGCCGCCAGCCTGGCATGGAGCGGCGTGCCATCCTTGGTGTCGACCCAGCCACCGTCCAGCGGTTTGAAATGAAAACCGCCCGAGCGCGCGGCAACCCAGATTTCGCGCGCGACGCCATGACGGTTGATGATGATCTTGCTGCCGTCGCCGAATTCGATCTCGATGATGCCGTCCGCCGGCGTTTCGAAATCCAGGTCGGCGTCTTCCAGGACCTGTTCGATGCGGGCCAGCGTTACGGCAACGGCCTGGTTGAACTCGGCCTCGCTTGATTCAATTCTCGTCATGGTGTCCCGTGCTAACATTTCGCGCATGAAACTGCGCACCTTATATATAGTGTCCCTGCTGCTCTGCGGGCTCGGCCTGACGGCCTGCGGCTCCAAGGGTGCCCTGTATCTTCCCGAAAATCCCCCCGCACCGCAACGGACTTCCAATTGAATACCTTGAATCGAATAAACGGCCGCCTTCATATCGAGGGCGTGGCGCTGGATACGCTTGCCGAACGTTTCGGCACGCCTCTATACGTCTATTCCAGGCAGGCACTTGAGTCCGCCTATCAGGCGTATGCCGAAGCGTTTGCCGCCACACCACATCTCATCTGCTATGCGGTCAAGGCCAACTCCAGCCTGGCGATTCTCAACCTGTTCGCCCGGCTCGGCGCCGGCTTCGACATCGTCTCCGGCGGCGAACTCGCCCGTGTGCGGGCGGCCGGCGGCGACCCCGGCAAGGTGGTGTTCTCCGGCGTCGGCAAGACCGCCGACGAGATGCGCGCCGCGCTCGGGGCCGACATTCTCTGCTTCAACGTCGAATCGGTCAGCGAGCTGCACCGGCTGAACCGCGTGGCGGGCGAGCTCGGCAAGGTCGCGCCGGTGTCGTTTCGCGTCAACCCCGATGTCGATCCGAAGACACATCCCTATATTTCCACCGGGCTCAAGGAAAACAAGTTCGGCGTGCCGATTGCCGACGCGCCCGCGCTGTATCGCCTGGCCGCCAGCCTGCCGAACCTGAAAGTTACCGGCATCGATTGCCACATCGGCTCGCAGCTGACCGACCTGTCGCCGCTGGCCGATGCGGCCGACCGTGTGCTGGCGCTGGTCGACGCGCTCGCTGCCGAGGGCATCGCGCTGCATCACATCGATCTCGGCGGCGGTGTCGGCATCCGTTATCGCGACGAGACGCCGCCCGACCTCGCCGCCTACGGCCGCGTGCTGGCGGCTCGCTTTGCCGGCCGCCGCGAGACGCTGTTGCTGGAGCCGGGGCGCTCGCTGGTCGGCAATGCGGGCCTGCTGCTTACCCGGGTCGAGTACCTGAAGCCCGGCGAAGACAAGAATTTCGCCATCGTCGATGCCGCCATGAACGACCTGATGCGCCCCGCGCTCTACGAGGCCTATCACGAGATCGTCGCTGTCGACGAACGCACAACACCTGCACGGCGCTACGACATCGTCGGCCCGATCTGCGAAACCGGCGATTTCCTTGGCTTTGCGCGGGATCTCGCAATCGAGGAGGGCGACCTACTGGCCCTGCTTTCGGCCGGCGCCTACGGCATGAGCATGGCTTCCAACTACAATTCCCGCCCGCGCGCCGCAGAAATCCTGATCGACAAAAATGAAATTCATCTTGTCCGCGAACGCGAAACCCAGGAGGGCCTGATGGCCGGAGAACGGCTATTTGATTGACTTTGCAGGCACGGCCCCAGCTCAGGTTTTCCGGTTTTATAGTATCGATCCGATACATTTTGCTTGACTGCGACATTTTCCATCAGATTATTCCGGCTGCATCTTGACTATCCATTGAACCCCTTTGAAAAGTAACTAGAATGAGGCTCACCAAGCGGAGCCTCGGTATCGCCCGTTTTTAGCGGGTTTCGGGCAAGTCGGTCGCCTGTCGGTACCACGCTTTGGAAGTGCAAATTCTGACTGCACGTGGCAATCAAGCTGTAGTGATAAGTGAATGTGTTCAACTTCTAAGGAGTGTTTAGATGGCAACAGCAAAGAAACCCGCCGCCAAAAAACCGGCAGCCAAAAAGCCCGTAGCCAAGAAAGCCGCCGCCAAGCCGGCAGCCAAAAAGGTCGTCGCCAAAAAGGCAGCACCGGCTAAAAAGGCAGCCGCCAAAAAACCGGCAGCCAAAAAGCCCGTAGCCAAGAAAGCTGCCCCGGCTGCCAAGAAGCCGGCTGCGAAAAAAGCGGCCCCGGCCAAGAAGCCTGTTGCGAAGAAGGCGGCTCCCGCCAAACCCGCACCGGCGCCTGCACCGGCACCTGCACCCGCACCGGCGGTACCGGTCATCAAGCCTTTCGGGCTCTAACAGGTCGGGCACTGCCCAATCTGAAACGGGGGCTTGTCCCCCGTTTTTTATTTGGATGTGGCCGGGGGCTTGTCCCCGTTTTTATTGTGCCCCTCCGGCGTTTCCGTTTTCCGAGCCTACGGCCTGACGGCACGAAACGGCTGCGGGCAGCCCGCAACACATCCATCCCCCACCGCAAACGCAGCGCCGGGAGCAGAACGAGCACGTTCCCAAAAATCAGGGGGTGCCGTCAGGTCCATCTTCACCCGCAAAATGCTGAAGTGACTCTGGCGCGCGGTTCTTGTTTCAGGCCGGAACTGATAAGGTGCGGCTCTATCGTACGTCCTCGATCTTCTTGCGGAATTCTCATGCGCGCCTTGTACACCCTG
>DASVPF010000062.1:0-2419 GCA_036382965.1 Thiobacillus sp. | reverse complement strand
TCACCCGCACCCGCGACTGCTTCGAGGATTTCGTGAAAGTGCTGTCGGAAACCGATGTGCTGCTGCTGACCGAAGTCTATCCCGCGGGCGAAGCGCCGATCGTCGCGGCGGACGGCCGCGCGCTCGCCCGCGCGGTGCGGGTGGCCGGCAGGGTCGAGCCGGTGTTCGTGGAAAGTGTCGCCGATGTGCCCGCCGCGGTGCGCGATATCGCGCAGGCGGGCGACGTCGTGCTGGTGATGGGGGCCGGCAGCATCGGCCAGGTGGCGCCGGCCTTGGGAGGCGAGCTTGCGACATAACTACCGCATGAGCGAGGTCGACGTGACGGGCGGTGCCGAGCCGGTGCTGCGTGGCCATTTTCTCTACAACGAGCCGATGAAGAAGCACGTCTCCTGGCGTGCCGGTGGCGCCGCCCAGCGCGCCTACATCCCGGCCGATCTGGAGGACCTGAGCTGGCTGGTGCGTTCGGTGCCGGCGCATGAAGACATTCACATGATGGGGCTGGGCAGCAATCTGCTGGTGCGCGACGGCGGCGTGAAAGGGGTGGTGATCCTGCTGCACGGCGTGCTGAACAAGCTGGCGATCGAGGCCCGCACGCATGGGCTGCCGCCGCCGCCGGACGACGTCGACACCGCCCTGGTGTACGCGCAGGCGGGCGCCGCCTCGCCCAAGCTGGCGCGCTTCGCCGCCAACCACGATCTGGTCGGCGGCGAATTCTGGGCCGGCATCCCCGGCACCGTCGGCGGCGCGATCGCGATGAACGCCGGCTGCTACGGCAGCGAAACCTGGGACAAGCTGGTGCAGGTGCAGACGCTGGATCGCCAAGGGCAGGTGAACGAACGGCTGGCAGGCGAGTACGTGACCGGTTACCGCCACGTGGCGCTGAAAGCTGGAACACACGACGCGCTGCGCGCATCCAAACCGATCAACGAATGGTTCATCGGCGGCTGGTTCCGGCTGGCGAAAGGCGACGGTGCGGCCTCGCGCGAGTTCATCAAGACGCTGCTGAAGACGCGCATCGCCGCGCAGCCGCTGAATCTGCCCAACGCCGGCTCGGTGTTCCGTAACCCGCCCGGCGACTATGCCGCGCGGCTGATCGAGTCCTGCGGACTCAAGGGCTTCCAGATCGGCGGAGCGCAGATTTCGACCAAGCATGCCAATTTCATCGTCAACCTGGGCAATGCCACGGCGACCGACATCGAACGCCTGATCGAACACGTGGAAGACAGCGTGGAGGCGCGCACCAATGTGCGGCTGATTCGCGAAGTACGAATTATCGGAGAGCGGCAGTGAGCGAATTGGATTCCGCGAAGCGGTATGGAAAGGTCGCGGTGATGCTGGGTGGCACCTCGGCCGAGCGGCCGGTGTCGCTCAATAGCGGCGCTGCGGTGCTGGCGGCGCTGACGCGGCAAGGCGTCGATGCGCACGCCTTCGATCCGGCCACCCGCACCCTCGGCGACCTGATCGCGGGCGAGTTCGACCGCGTGTTCATCGCGCTGCACGGGCGCTACGGCGAGGACGGCTGCATGCAGGGCGCGCTCGAGTTGCTGGGCCTTCCCTACACCGGCAGCGGCGTCATGGCCTCGGCCATCGGCATGGACAAGTGGCGCACCAAGCTGCTGTGGCGCGCCGCCGGCCTGCCCACGGCGGACTGGGAGATCCTCACCGCCGAGAGCGACTTTGCCGCGGTGGAACAGAAGCTCGGCCTGCCGATATTCGTCAAGCCCGCGCGCGAAGGCTCCAGCATCGGCATGAGCAAGGTGACCGAAGCCGGCACCTTGAAAGCCGCGTATGCGACCGCCGCCGAGCACGACGCGCTGGTGCTGGCGGAAAAGTTCCTCGACGGCGCCGAATTCACCGTCGGCATCCTCGCTGGCAGCGCCTTGCCGCTGATCCGCCTGGAACCCGCCAAGGACCGTGCCTTCTATGATTTCGACGCGAAATACCTGCGCAACGACACCCGCTACCACTGCCCGGCCGGTCTTGCGGCGGCCCAGGAAATGGCCCTGCGGCAACTCGCGCTCGACGCATTCCGCCTGGTGGACGGGCGCGGCTGGGGTCGGGTCGACCTGATGCTGGACCGCCTCGGCAATCCCTATCTGCTGGAAGTGAACACCTCGCCCGGCATGACCGACCACAGCCTGGTGCCGATGGCCGCGCGCGTGGCCGGGCTGGATTTCGACGCGCTGTGCCTAAGAATTCTGGAGCAGACCCTGGCATGACCTCGCCCGAGCTCGCTGCCCATCCGCTGTCGCAGGTCGCCCGCGTGCTGACCTGGGGTGCGCTCGGCCTGTTGGCCTACGGCGCGATCAGCTGGGTGGCGGCGCAGCCGTGGTTTGCCCTGCACGTCATCGAGGTGAAAACGCCGGTGGCACACGTCACCGAGGCGCAGATCAAGCTGGTGGCCGAGCGCCAGGTACGC
>DASVPF010000061.1:0-4399 GCA_036382965.1 Thiobacillus sp. | reverse complement strand
GACCACCCCGGCGCTTTTGACCGGCGCGCGCGGCTTCAGCCCGCCGACATTCTCGAAACGGGCGATCACCTCGTAGCTGTCCGAAGAGTTGACGGTGCTCATGCTGCCGACCTTGAGCGCCAGGAACAGCAGCGCGGCGATACCGGCGATGACGAATACGCCCACCCAGAGATCGAGTATGGTCTTGTTCATTTAATTGAGCCCCCGGAACATGAATGCAGTCAACACAAAATCCAGCGCCAGGACGGCCAGGCTGGACGTCACCACGGTACGCGTGGTGGCGCCCGAGACGCCTTCGGCGGTGGGCGGCGCGTCGTAACCTTCGAACAGCGCGATAGCGGTGATGGCGATGCCGAACACTACGCTCTTGATCACGCCGTTCAGAATGTCCTGCTCGAAATCGACCGCGCTCTGCATCTGCGACCAGAACGACCCTTCGTCGACGCCGATCACTTTCACGCCGACCAGGTAGCCGCCGAAAATTCCCAGTGCGGAAAACAGCGCGGCCAGGAGCGGCATCGAAATCACCCCGGCCCAGAAGCGCGGCGCCACCACGCGGGCGATCGGGTCGACCGCCATCATTTCCATCGCCGACAGCTGCTCGGTCGCCTTCATCAGGCCGATCTCCGCCGTGATCGCGCTGCCGGCCCGGCTGGCAAACAGCAGCCCCGCCAGAACCGGCCCCAGCTCGCGCACCAGCGACAGCGCCACCAGCGTGCCCAGCGCCGATTCGGAGCCGTAGCGTTGCAAGGTTTCGTAGCCCTGCAGGCCGAGCACCATGCCGACGAACAGGCCCGACACCAGAATGATGATGAGCGACAGCACCCCGGTAAAGTACATTTCGCGGATGGTGAGTCCGAAACGGCGGAATGCGGTGCCCGAATGCAGCAGGGTCGCCACGAAGAAGCGCACCGCAAATCCCATGCGCCAGACGCCCTGGATGGTGCGATTCCCCAGATTCTCGATCGCCTGCTTAAGCATGCCGCGCTCCCAGTTGCAGGTCGTCGGCGTAGGCCGGCGCCGGGTAATGGAACGGCACCGGACCGTCGGCCTCGCCATGCACGAACTGATGCACGTACGGCAGACCGGAGGCACGAATCTCGTCCGCCGTGCCCTCGGCCACGATCACGCCTTCCGAGACGAAATACACGTAATCGACGATTTTCAGCGACTCCTGTACGTCATGGGTGACCACCAGCGAGGTGAGCCCCAGGGTGTCGGTCAGACGGCGGATCAGGTTGCCGGTCACACCCAGCGAAATGGGGTCGAGCCCGGCAAACGGTTCGTCGTACATCACCAGCATGGGATCGAGCGCGATCGCGCGCGCCAGCGCCACCCGCCGCGCCATGCCGCCGGACAGTTCGGCCGGCATCAGCTGCGCGGCGCCGCGCAGTCCCACGGCATGGAGCTTCATCAGCACCAGGTCGCGGATGGCGTCTTGCGGCAGGTCGGTGTGCTCGCGCAACTGGAACGCCACGTTGTCGAACACCGACATGTCGGTGAACAGTGCGCCGAACTGGAACAGCATGCCCATCTTGCGGCGCAGGCGATAGAGACCGGCCTGGTCGAGCTCGCCCAGCGATTCGCCTGCCACGCGCACCACGCCCTGGCCGGGCTTGATCTGCCCGCCGATCAGGCGCAGCAGTGTCGTTTTGCCGCAACCGCTGCTACCCATGATGGCGATGACCTGACCCCGCCGGGCCGTCAGATTGATGCCCTTCAAAACCGGCCGGGCGTTATAGCCAAATGCGACGTCTTCGATTTCGACCAGATTGTCGTTTTGCAAGAAAAATCGAGCCTGTATTTTTTGGAGCCGCCATTTTACCCAAGGGCCGCTGAGATAGCGCCATCCCGAATGTGAAAGAATCCTGCACAAGGAGGACACGGAGGGCGCCGAGGAAAAGTTTGGCCTGGCTCTCCGCGTCCTCCGCGCCCTCATTGTAGAAACTCAGTTCCGTAGGATGCCGCGCGTCGCAGACTCAGTAACCCAAGACCTGCTTCAGGGTACGCACCTGCTCCAGTTGGCCGAGATTGCCGCTGCGGCTGAAGACGAACAGGGGCTCGCCGCTGGCCGCCTGCTGCGCGATGCGTTGCGCCAGTGCGCGCAGATCCGGCGCGTCGTCCAGCCACCAGACATGCGCCGCCGCCCATGCGGGCGTCGCCAGCAGTACCCGGCCGGAAACCGGCCTGGCAGAGGCCGTGTCTCCCGGCTCCAGCACGAAATAAAATTCGTCCCGGGTATCGTCCAGCCAGTGCGCCCAGGTCGCGTCGGATGCAGCCTGCCAGATTGCCGCCGGCAGATAGACCACCTGGAATTGCGTGTTGTAATAAGACAACAGCCAGTCTTCCGGCAGCCCGTCGGGATACCAGTCGCCGCGCCATTCGGGATGGTCCCAATGCACGGCGCCGACCAGAACCAGGGGACTGGGCATGCTGCGTCGCGGCAGACTCAGGCGCGGCGCCAGGTGGTGCCGCCCGCCCCGTCTTCCAGCACGATGCCGGCTGCAATCAGTTCGTTGCGGATGCGATCGGATTCGGCAAAGTCCTTCGCGCGGCGCGCCGCCTGACGCGCGGCGATCAAGGCCTCGATCCCGGCTTCGGACAGGCCGCCCGAGGCGGTTCCCGCCTGCAGAAAATCCGCCGTCTCGCGCTGCAGCAGGCCGAGCACGCCGCCCAAGCTGCGCAGGGCTGCTGCGGCCGCGGCATCGCCGCGGTTGGCCGCGCCGGCCAGGTCGAACAATACGGCGATGGCTTCCGGCGTATTGAAGTCGTCGTCCATCGCCGCGCGGAAGCGCTGCGCCGCGGGCATGCTCCAGTCGGGCGCGGCCACGGCCATGGGCGCATTCTTCAGCGCGGTATACAGCCGCGTCAGCGCGCCGCGCGCGTCGTCGAGATGGGCGTCCGAATAATTAAGCGGACTGCGGTAGTGCGCGCGCAGAATGAAGAAGCGCACGACTTCGGCGTCGTATTTCTCCAGCACCTCGCGGATGGTGAAGAAGTTGCCCAGCGACTTCGACATCTTTTCGTTATCCACCCGCACGAAGCCGTTGTGCATCCAGTAATTGACGAAGGTGCAGCGGTGCGCGCCTTCGGACTGGGCGATTTCGTTTTCGTGGTGCGGGAACTGCAAATCCTGGCCGCCGCCGTGGATGTCGAAGTGATTGCCGAGCAGCTCGGCGCTCATCGCCGAGCACTCGATGTGCCAGCCGGGACGTCCCGCGCCCCACGGCGAGTCCCACGCCGGTTCGCCGGGCTTGGCGGCTTTCCACAGCACGAAATCCATCGGGTCGCGCTTGTTGGGGTCGACTTCCACACGCTCGCCCGCGCGCAGTTCGTCGAGGCTCTTGCCGGACAGGCGGCCGTAGGCGGGGAACGCCCGCACGCTGTAATAGACGTCGCCATTGGGCGCGGGGTACGCCAGGCCGTTCTCGATCAACTGCCCGATCAGCGCCAGCATCTGCGCCACGTACGCGGTGGCGCGCGGTTCGTGGTCGGGCGGCAGCACGCCGAGCGCACGCTCGTCCGTGTGCATTTCGGCGATGAAGCGTTCGGTCAGCGTCGCCGGCGTCTCGCCGTTTTCCTGCGCGCGCTTGATGATCTTGTCGTCGATGTCGGTGATGTTTCTGACGTATTCGACCCGATAGCCGCTGGCGCGCAGCCAGCGCGTCGCCATGTCGAACACCACGAATACCCGCGCGTGCCCCAGATGGCACAGGTCGTACACGGTCATGCCGCAGACGTACATGCGGACCTGGCCGGGCGTGAGCGGAACGAATGCTTCCTTGGTGCGCGTGAGGGAGTTGGTGATGTGCAGCATGGGTCGGACAGGTTACGGACGGAATGGCGACATGCGGGAATCGGGCGGTACACCGACTGTCTCAGCCGGGGCGATATTGTTAGAATGCCCGCTTCCCAGGATGATTCGAGCATATCACATGGCTTTGTCACGTTTCCTCGCCGCCGTCGCCGCCTGCGTCATCGTCGCCAGCACGCCGGTGCGGGCCAGTGAAATCCAGGATATCAACCTGCAATTCCGCAAGGGCGACCTCGCCGGCGCGCTGGACCATGCCAACCGTTATCTGGCCAACAATCCCAAGGACGCCCAGGCGCGCTTCCTAAAAGGCCTGATCCTGGCCGACCAGGGCAAGACCAACGACGCCATCGCGGTCTTCACCGGGCTGACCGAGGACTATCCCGAACTGCCCGAGCCCTACAACAACCTGGCCGTGCTGTATGCCTTGCAAAGCAAGTACGACGCGGCGAAGAACGCGCTTGAAATGGCGATCCGCGCCCATCCCGACTACGCCACCGCACACGAGAACCTCGGCGATCTCTACGCCAAGATGGCGTCGATCGCCTACGACAAGGCGCTTGCGCTCGACAGCAAGAATGCCGGCGC
>DASVPF010000060.1:0-10406 GCA_036382965.1 Thiobacillus sp. | reverse complement strand
GAACTCCTCCTTGAAGACGGTCCTTCCGTCGCCTCCGATCCGGTTCGGGCCGATGTTGAACCATCGCTGGAGGTACCGCTTCTCACCGAGGAGTGCCGGCCACACCCCAACGTGCGCCTGTTCCTCGCCGACATCCGCGACCGCGACGAACTGATGCGCAAGATGCGTGACATCGATATCGTGCTGCACGCCGCCGCGTTCAAGCACGTCATACTGTGCGAACACTCGCCGCAAAATGCGGTGCAAACCAACATCCTCGGGACGCAGAACGTGATCGACGCGGCCATCGCCGCAGGGGTGACGCGCGTGCTGTTTACCTCGTCGGACAAGGCCGTCAATCCGACCAACGTGATGGGTACGTCCAAGCTCATGGGCGAGCGCCTGATCACCGCCGCCAACGCGCACCGCAAGGAAGGCGGGCCGATCTTCGCAGCGACCCGCTTCGGCAACGTGCTCGGCTCGCGCGGCTCCGTGATTCCGCTGTTCATTAAACAGATTGCGGCGGGCGGCCCGGTCACGCTCACCGATTCGGAAATGACGCGCTTCATCATGACGCTCTCGCAAGCGGTGCGCCTGGTGATGGAATCGGTGTTTCTCGCGCGCGGAGGCGAGGTCTTCGTGACCAAGATGCCGATCGCGCGCATCGAGGATCTCGCCCACGTCATGATCGAGCTTCTTGCACCGCAATACGGCCTCGCACCGGAGGCCGTCCCGATCCGCATCATCGGTGCCAAGGCGGGAGAAAAACTCTACGAAGAGCTGATGAACGACGAGGAAACGCGCCGCACGCTCGAACTGGAGCGCTATTTCGCCGTGTTGCCCGCGTTCAAGGCGGTCTACGAAGACATCGTGTATGCCTATCCCGACGTGGTCGCCGATCATGTCGATAATCCCTACAACTCGTCTGTCGAACGGGCGATGACACGCGATGAATTGCGCGCCTACCTGCTCGAAAACCAACTGCTGAACGAGCAGAACTGACCCTGAGGAACGCGCGGATGAGAGTATTGATACTGGGCGGGGATGGCTATCTGGGATGGCCTACGGCAATGGCGCTCGCAATGCGTGGCCACGAGGTCGTGGTCGCGGACAACTATCTCAGACGGCGCATCGCCCAGGAAACGTCCTCCGAGGCGCTGGTGCCGCCGCCCAACCTCAACGATCGCACCGAGATTTTCGCCGCCGCGTCCGGTCACCGCATCCAGGCGGAAATCGGCGACTGCCGCGACTATCGTTTCATGTCCCGGCTGTTCCGCGAATTCCAGCCCGAGGCGGTCGTGCATTACGCCGAGCAGCCTTCCGCGCCATACTCGATGAAAAGCTACGACACCGCCGAACTCACCCTCAGCAACAACCTGTCGGTCACCTTCAACCTGATTTGGGCAGTGATGGAGCACGCTCCTGGTTGCCACATCGTCAAGCTCGGCACCATGGGAGAATACGGCACGCCCAACATCGACATCGAAGAAGGCTGGCTGGAAATCGACCACAAGGGACGGCGCGACAAGTTCCTCTACCCGCGTCAGGCCGGCAGCCTCTACCACACGACCAAGGTGCTCGACACCGACCTCCTGTGGTTCTATGTGCGTACCCACAACCTGTCGGCGACCGACCTCATGCAGGGGCCGGTATATGGAATCGCCACCCCGGAAATCGACCTCGACCCACGCCTCAACACCTGTTTTCATTACGACGACATCTTCGGCACCGTGCTCAACCGCTTCCTCGTGCAAGCGGTGTCGGACGTGCCGCTCACGGTCTACGGTCGCGGTGGCCAGACGCGCGGTTACCTCAATCTCGTCGACACGGTGCAATGCGTCGACCTGGCGATGCACGCCCCGCCGCCGCCGGGTGAGTTGCGTATCCTCAACCAGTTCACCGAACAATTCAGCGTCAATCAGCTTGCCGCCAAAGTCGCGGAAGCCGCCGGCCAGCTTGGCATCGCGGTAAAGATCGACAACATCGAGAACCCGCGCAAGGAACTCGAAGACCACTACTACAATGCCTGTCACAGCGGCCTGCCGGAACTGGGCCTGCAACCGCATCTGCTGACCATGGACGTGCTTACCGACATGCTCGAACGCATCCTGCGACACAAGGACGCCATCGACGTGCGCAAGATCCTGCCGCGCGTGCGCTGGAAGCCGGCGACGGCGGGAGACGCGCTGAAATGACCGCGCCGGCGATTTCCATCGTCACGCCGTGCTACAACGCAGCGTCCTTCGTCCTGAAGAGCGTTGAAAGCGTACTCGCGCAAACCTTCTCGGATTTCGAACTGATCGTCGTTAACGATGGATCGAGCGACGACAGCCTCGCCATCCTGAAAACGATCGACGACCCGCGACTCGTCGTGATCGATCAGCCCAACGGCGGTGTCATGGCCGCACGCAACCATGGCATCCGCGTGGCGCGCGGCACCTATCTCGCGTTTCTCGATGCCGACGACGGTTGGCGCGAAGACTTTCTGGAAAGAATGCACGGTGCGCTGGCCGCTCGTCCCGACACCGTGCTCGCCTACTGCGGCTGGCAAAACCTCGGTCTGCCCGGCGCACGAAGCGATCCTTTCGTCCCGCCCGACTACGAAAACGAAGGCAAGGCGGAGGCGCTGCTCTATGAATGCCGCTGGCCGATCCATGCCGTGCTGGTCAAGCGTGCGCTGGTCGTTGAAGCCGGCGCGTTCGACGAAACCATCCGAACCGCCGAGGACTACTGGTTGTGGCTGCGCATCGCGCCGCAAAATCCCATCGTGCGGGTACCCGAAGTGATGAGTTACTACCTGCACCACGGCAATCAGCGCAGCACGGCCAAAAACGCCTTGTGCAAGGCGCTGGATCGCTGGCACATCCGGCGCAATTTCATCGAACGCTATCCGGAACAGGTGGCCCACCTGAGCCGCCGCCGCCTGCGCGAACTCACACTCGGACGCCTGCTCGACCGGGGTTACGAGTCCTACTGGCAGCGCGATCTTGCAACGGCACGCCCGATTTTTCGCATCGTCATGCGGCAGGCTTACGGCACCGTTGGAGACTGGAAATACATGCTGCCCGCCTGGCTGCCCGAGTCCTGGCACCGACGGCTGATTGGTTGGCGAGACAAGGAAACCTGAGAACCAATGGACAACTTCGACCCGGCCCTGATCTCCGTTGTCATGCCCTGCTACAACGCCGCCCCCTACGTGGAAGAGGCGATTGAATCCGTGTTGCGGCAAAGCTATCGGCATATCGAGCTCATCGTCGTGGATGACGGGTCGAAGGACGAATCCATTCGGATCATCGCGCGCCTGGCGGCCTCGCACCCCGGCCGCATCACCGTACTGCACCAGACCAACAGCGGCCCCTATGCCGCGCGCAATCACGGACTGGCCCATGCGCACGGCAATTTTGTCGCGTTTCTGGATGCCGACGATACCTGGCATCCCGACGCGCTGAACCGGTTGCACGCCGCCATGACCGAAACGCTGGCCGACGTGGCGTATTGCGGCTGGCAAAACGTGGGCGAGGCCGTCGCCGATACGCAACCCTACATTCCTCCCAATTACGCCGAATCGGACGCAACTGCCCTGTTCCTGCGATCCTGCCCGTGGCCGATCAATGGCGTGCTGCTGCGGCGCCAGCTTGTCGACGCCTTGCGCGGATTTTCGGAACGGCTGCCTACCGCCATGGATTACGATCTGTGGCTGCGCATGCTGGCCCTTCAGCCTGTGGTCGTGCGCGTGGCCGAGGTGCTGGCGTTTTATCGCCACTACCCGCGTGGCGAGGCGCACATTCCGCGCTGGCGGCAGGTATTCGATGCCGTCGCCGTGCGCGAACGTTTTGTTCGCCACCATCCTGCTCAGGTCGCCCATCTCGGCCGCGCCGAACGTGACGCGCGGGTATATGGCTCAATCCTGCCCGAAGCCTACCGCTGCCACTGGCGGCGCGATACCGACTCGTCGCGCCGGCTGTTTCGCCGCGCATTTCGCAAGGCAGACTGGAAGGCACGCGACGCCAAATACATCCTGGCCAGTTTCCTGCCGGCATCGGTATTCGAATCGCTGATCCGCCTGGTCGACGCTCGGCGCAGCGCGCGCGACCAGATCTGACTGCCATGGCCATCCTGACTGTCGCTTTTTGCACCTTCAAACGCGCCGACCGGCTGGAAAAACTGGTTGCCGCGCTGCGTGCACAAACCTGCCCCGTTCCGTTCGAGATTCTGGCCGTCAACAACAACAGCCCGGACCACACACTGGATGTACTAACGGGCTTGCGGCGCCTGCCCGGCGCGCCATTGCGCATCGTGACCGAAACGGCGCCAGGCATCGTTCCCGCCCGCAACCGTGCGCTGACCGAAGCGCTCGGCAGTGAAATCCTGGCGTTCATCGATGACGATGAATTTCCGCAGCCCGGCTTTCTGAATGCGGCCCATGACGCCATCGCGAACGAAGGCGCGCAGTGTGCAGGCGGACGCATCGAAATCGATTTCAGCCCCTACGGCCGGCCGGTGTGGCTGGACGACGAGGTGGCGGGGTTTCTCGGCAGGCTCGATCACGGGCCCGCGCCCTTGTGGATCCGCGACGACGCAACGCCCGTCTGGAGCGGCAATACGGCGTATGCCATGCAGTTTTTTCGGGATCATCCGGCCCTGCGCTTCGATCCGCGCTACAACCGCGCAGGCGGGGATATCGGCGGCGGCGAGGATGCCATCATGCTGCGCGCCCTGCTCGAGCGCAGAGCGCGTATTCGCTATCGCCCCGACATGGCCGTATTGCATGCGGTCGAACCCTGGCGGCTGAAGCGCAGCTACTTTCTCAAACTGCATTACCAAGCAGGCCTGCGCTACGGCCGGCACCAACTGCCTGCCTATCCAAGAACCGTGTTGGGCCTGCCGCCTTTTCTAGTCGGCCAGTTCGTGCGGCAGGCCATCAAGGCAGTCGGCATGCAGATCACCCGGCGTCAAGGGTCGCTGCGGCAGGGCATGAATGCGTCCCATGCGTTCGGCGCCCTGATGGGTTACCGGTCACGATCGTGATGCAACTGACGATACTGATCTGCACCCACAACCGTGCCGCCTTGCTGGAACGGGTACTGGCTTCGCTCAATGCGGCAAAACGTCCTGCCATGCCGGTCGAGATTCTGGTGGCCGCCAACGCCTGCGCCGACGATACCGCAGCCCGGATGCGGGCGTATCAGGCACAGCAGCACGCTCAAGGTTGGCTGCCGTTGCGGCTTATCGAGGTGCCATCGCCCGGCAAGTCACATGCGCTGAATCGCGCCATTCCCGAAATCGGCACCGAACTTACCGCCTTTGTCGACGACGATCACCGGGTCGATGAAAACTACCTGATCGCCATCGAACGGGCAGCACAGACCTGGCCGGATGCAGGGCTGTATTGCGGCCGTATCCTGCCTGACTGGGACGGCAGCGAACCCGCATGGGTGCATGACGAGGGACCTTACCGGATTTATCCGCTGCCCGTGCCGCGCTACGACCAGGAAAGCCGGCCGAAGACGATCACGCCCGAGGAGGGCCCCATCCCCGGAGGCGGTAATCTGGTGGCTCGGCGCCATGTGTTCGAGCTGGCCGGCGGGTTTTCCACCGAACTGGGACCGCACGGGCACGATCTGAGTGGCGGCGAGGATAGCGAATACGTGCTTCGCGCGATGTTGCGCGGCGTGCGCTGTCAGTACACCCCGGACATCGTGCAGCACCATTACGTCGACAGTGAACGGCTCAAGCTCGGCTACCTGCTGAAGAAAAGCTATCAGCGCACCCGTTCCACCTCGCGCATCAACGGCAACGGCCGGGTGCCCCTTTTCATGTGGCGCAAACTGGCGGAATACGGTTTTCACGGCGTGTTCAGCCTGTCGTGGGCCAAGCGCCGCTTCTACTGGGTGCGAACCGCCGCCGCCCTGGGCGAGGTGCAGGGACGGCGCGAGTCCGGTCATCGTGGCCGGGGGCTCGATCTGGCCCCCGACCGGAGCACGCTGGGGGTGGAAACCCTGGCGCTCCTGACCGCGGCATGCGGTCTGCTGGCCTGGCTCGCGAGCGGCAATGCGCGCTGGGCCGGGTTGCTGCCTGCGCTCGGCGTCTCTGCATTTGGAACCGTTGCCCTGCTGGCCAAATCACTGCTGGATTTTTCCCAAACCGGGCCGCGTATCCGCGTGGAAATCCTCAGCCATTACCGGCGTTACACCCTCTTTGCCATCACTCGCCTTGGCCTGTGGGCTTTCGCGCTGATGCTGTTCATGGGCGGCGGCGGCGTGCTTGCTTACTATGCGTTGAACGTGAGCCTGGGGGGAACCTGGTCTGGCTGGCTCGCAGCGCTCGCTGCCATGCTGGGCATCCTCGGGGCCAGCGGATTGCAGTTCATCCGCGCGCTGCGATTCAATCCCGGCCTGCTGGTCGCTTCCATGCATTACCGCATGAGCCGGCTGTATCCGCTGTGGAGATGGCTCACCCCTGCCCGCATCCGCCTGATTCAAAGCGCATTGGGATTCGCATTTGCCCTGCTGTTGCTTGCCGCCACCTGGCAACTGGCCCGGCGCAACCTGGCCGCCGATCTGATTGCGCTGTGGGCGGCGGTCCTGTTCTATGCCGGCCTCATCGCCTGGGCCGGCTGGCAGCCGGAAGCGCGGCCGCCGCGCCATGCAGCGCGATCGCGAAATGGCGCGCCCAATATCCTGCTCATCGGTTCGGACACGCTGCGCGCCGACCGGCTGGGTGCGCTGGGCTACCACCGCGCGCTCACGCCCAACATCGACGCCCTCGCCACGCAGGGCGCGCTGTTTGCCAATTGCTACGTGCCTTGCGCCCGCACCGCACCCAGCCTGGTCTCCATGCTCACCGGCACCTGGCCGCACACGCACGGCATCCGCGACAATTTTGTCGCGGATGAACAAACCCGGCTCAAAGTGGACGCTCTACCGAAACTGCTGAAAACCCAGGGCTACCGTACCGCGGCATTGTCAGACTGGTGCGGTGGCGACATGGGCAAGTACTCCTTCGGCTTCGACCATACCGATCTGCCCGAAGACCAGTGGAACCTGAAATACCTGATCCGCCAGGGCCCAAAAGACCTGCGCCTGTTCATCTCGCTATTTACCCACAACCGACTGGGGCGCCACTTCATACCCGAGCTCTATTACCTCGGCGGCGTACCGCTGACCACCCAGATGGGGCATCGCGCGCGGCGTCTGGTCTCGCGCCTGGCAGAACGCGCCGAGCCTTTCTTCCTGAACGTGTTCTTTTCTACCACGCACCCGCCGTTTGCGTCCGAGTGGCCCTGGTACGCACGTTTCACCGATCCTAACTACAACGGCGAATCCAAGTTCGCCATGGCGCGGCTGACCGATCCATTTGAAATCATCCGCCGGCAGGGGGCGCCCAAGGAAGAATTCGATGTCGACCAGGTGATCGACCTGTATGACGGTTGCGTCGCCGCGTTCGACGACGAGGTTGGCCGGATGCTGCGCCACCTCGATGCGATCGGACTCGCCAGCAACACGATCGTGGTCGTGTATTCCGATCACGGCATGGAGTTTTTCGAGCATAACACCTGGGGACAAGGCAATTCCGCGGTGGGCGAGGCCAGCCCCCGCATTCCGCTGGTGATTCGCGACCCGCGCCTGCCGGCGCGTGGCACCGTGAACGAAGTCATACGCTCGATCGATCTCGCCCCGACCCTGCTGGAACTGGCAGGCGCCATCCCTCCCGCGTCGATGGAAGGCATCTCGCTCGCCCCCTGCCTCAGTGGCGCCACGCCCTGCCCCGAGCTCGATGCCTTCTACGAAACCGGCATCTGGATCGCCAACATTCCCGGACTGCCCGACGCCCACCTGCGCTACCCCGATCTGCTGGAACTGATCGAAGTTCCGGATCGGCTGAGCGGCACGCTATCCATCAAGCCTCAGTACCGCCCCGCCATTCTCGCTGCCAAAGACCGCATGGTCCGCCGCGACCGCTGGAAGCTCGTGCATCAACCGCTCGAAGACGGCGCGTTGCAGCAGCTGTTTGATCTGGAGACGGATCCCGAATGCAATACCGATGTCCGGGCCCAGCATCCCGACATCGCCCATGCCTTGCAAATCGCGCTTTTCCGCTGGATTGCCCTCGATCACCGCTCATGAAAACGCCCACGTTTCCTGTGCACGTGGCCGACGGCTGGTTCAACCGGACCTGGCATTCTGGCATTATGATTAAACCGCCCGCAGCGATACCGGCCCTGCCGCAGAGCGCACGCCGGCATTGCAGTCTCGTCAGCGCAAACTGCTTGCCCGACTGCTCGCCGAACTTCCCAAGCCTCGAACCCGGGAGAAATCGCCATGTCGTTCAAGAATTCCATCAAGCAAGGATTGCGTGCCCTCGGCTACAGGATCGAGAAAATCGATCCGCTGGTGGAAAGCATCCCGGCCGACTATAACCATTCGCCCTTCCTGCCACGTGTCTATCGCGGCTCGCTGGAACGCATCCTGTACTTCAAGGATATGGTAGAGAAGGCGCAAAACGTGGAGGGCGATATCGTCGAAT
Organism: Thiobacillus sp.; assembly: GCA_036382965.1. Lineage (GTDB taxonomy): Bacteria > Pseudomonadota > Gammaproteobacteria > Burkholderiales > Thiobacillaceae > Thiobacillus. Next base: position 1,901 of record DASVPF010000060.1, on the reverse strand, counting down.
GCGGAGTGTCCATCGGCCACGGCGCCTTGCTGTTCACTCTGTTCAGCGACTATATCGGCAAACCCCGCTCCTACTATGGCTTCGATTCTTTCGAAGGCTTTCCTGCCCCGATCGAGAAGGACGAAACCACCCCGATTCCGGGCAAAGGGTTCTGGGCCAACCCGCCGGATACCGTACTCAAGGTATTGCATGATGGGCGATTGCCGGAGCAGACCATCCGCGAGCGCATCCATCTCGTCAAAGGCTGGTTCGATGAAACGCTGCCCGGTTACGACGGCAAAATCGCGCTCTTGCATCTTGACTGCGACCTCTACGATTCCTACAAGCTGTCACTGGAAGCCTTGTACGACAAGGTGCAGGTCGGCGGCGCCATCATGTTTGACGAATATGGCGACGGCCGCTGGCCGGGCGCCACCAAGGCCATCGACGCGTTCTTCCGGGACAAGCCCGAGACCGTGCAGCCCCACCCCAGATGCAACTGGAAATTTCACGTCATCAAACAATAAGCCAATAGCCCGGCCGACATCTCACGCCGGCCGTTTCTGCGATCCCATCCATTTGCAATCCAGCCATGAAGAACAACAAGACCGTCGTCGGCATCATCACCGGTAGCGCGGGTGACTGGGGAGGCGCCAGCCGCGTGCTCTACACCAACCTCCGCCTGCTTGACCGCAGCCGCATCCACCCTGTCCTGCTGCTGCCGCACGACGGCCCCATCATTCCCGAACTCGAGGAAAAACAGATTGACTACACGATCTGGGGCGCACTGACCGAACCCGGCAACCCCCTCGCGTATCTGAAGGCGATGTGGCGCATGATCGGTTTTCTGCGCCGCCACAAAGTCGATATTCTGCACATCAACCACTCGAATTCGTGGCGGCCTGCCGAACTGCTGGCAGCCAGGCTGATGCGGGTGCCCATTCTGATGCATTACCACACCGTCAACACCCGCCCCGGTCCGTTCGTGTCGCTCTCCACCGCCGCCATCGCCGTGTCGGACTATGTCATGCGACATTCCCTGCCTGCCAGGCTGCCCAAGTACGTCGTCTACAACCCGGTCGATCTCAAGCGATTCGACGCCGCACGGGACATTCGCCACAAACTCGGCTTTGAACAACATCACATCCTCGTCAGCTTTCTTGGCCAGATCCGCACGATCAAGGGGGTGGGTGACTTCATCGACATGGCGAAACGGATTCCGCATCCCGATGCGCGCTTCCTCATCGCCGGAGAATGCCGCGACCCGGACAAGTTTGACGGCTCCTATTCCGAGGCTGACCTGCAAGCGGCCTTTGCGGGCGATCCGCGCCTGCGCTATCTGGGATACGTGTCGCGGGTCGAAGACCTCTATCGTTCATCCGACATCGTCGTCGTGCCTTCGCGCTGGCAGGAACCGCTCGGCCTGATCAACCTGGAGGCGGGTGCCTGCCGCAAACCCGTTGTCGCCACCCGCTCGGGCGGCATCCCGGAAATCATTGACGATGGCGAAAACGGCTTCCTTGTCGACATAGGCGACGTCGACGCGCTCGTCGAAAAAGTTGCCCTGCTCATCGGCGATGCCAATCTGCGCCTGCGTATGGGAGAAGCCGCACGCGCGCGGGTCGAGGACGACTTCACCACGCGCCCGGTACGCGAACTCGAAGCGCTGTACGAAAGGATGGCGCAGCCGATACAAGGAAACCGGACAGGATTCGCGAAACCGGTGCCCACTGACGCGCAGCCCTGACATTCGCCGCCGCATCAAACCCGGTTCACACCCGTACTCCTTCTTGCCCGCGAATCAGCGGAAACCGGCCACGTAGTTTGCCGGGAAGCGCACGTGTCCAGCCGTTCCAGCAGGTCGCGTATCCTCGCAGAGTTCGCCAGCGCGGCATACAGGCCCGGATCCGCATCCGGATCGG
>DASVPF010000059.1:0-1935 GCA_036382965.1 Thiobacillus sp. | reverse complement strand
GCCAGTTCGTCGAGGATGTGCGGCGTGGAATCGTCGGCGATCGTGTGCACCGCGTCCAGGCGCAGGCCGTCGAGGTGATATTCCTCGAGCCAATACAGCGCGTTGTGGATGAAGAACTCGCGCACCGTACGGCTGTCCGGCCCGTCGAAGTTGATCGCCGCGCCGCCCCATGGCGTGTGGTGACGGTCGCTGAAGAAGGGTTTCGCGTAGACATGGAGGTAATTGCCCTCCGGTCCGAAATGGTTGTACACCACGTCCAGCAGCAGCATCAGGCCCTTCGCGTGCGCGGCCTGCACCAGGGCCTTGAGATCCTCCGGCCGGCCGTAGCGGCTGTCCGGCGCGAACGGCAGCACGCCGTCGTAGCCCCAGTTGCGCGCGCCCGGAAAATCCGCCACCGGCATCAGCTCGAGCGCCGTCACGCCCAGTTCCGCCAGGTAGTCCAGCCGTTCCATGACGCCGGCGAAGGTGCCGGCAGGCGAGAACGTGCCCACATGCAGCTCGTACACCACTGCCTCTTCCCAGGGCCGTCCGCGCCATGCCGCGTCCTGCCAGTTGAAGGCCGCGGGGTCGATCACTTCGCTGGCGCCGTGGACGTCGTCCGGGTTGAAACGCGAGGCGGGGTCGGGCACGCGCAGCCCGTCGTTCACTTCGAAGCGATAGCGCGTGCCCGGTCCTGCGCCGGCCACGTCGAGTTCGAACCAGCCGTCGCCGCGCGCGGTCATCGGCCGCACCGCCGCGAACGGGCGTTCGATGCACAGCCTCACGCGCGCGCAGCCGGGCGCCCACAGGCGGAAGCGCACGCCCGTTGGCGTGCGCTGCGTTCCGAATGGCATGTCGTGGCGCCGGGTCGACAAAGCGCGCTCCTTACCGTCTGCGCTGGGCGACCTGGATCAGCCAGCGCAGGGCGCTGCCCACGCTGCTGGAATGCTGCGCCAGTCCTGTTTCGACGGCGTCGAGCGTGCGTTCCGCCAGGAACAGCGACAGCAGCGATTCGAGCGCACGCGCATCGGCCGGACACACGTCGCGTGCCAGCGCCTTGCGGTAGCTGCGGAAGAACGTCCGCCGCGCCAGCAGGCCCCACGCGTCCACGTGGGCTTGCAGCGCCGCCAGCGCCTCCACCGAATCGCCCGCCACGTGCTCCATGGCCGCCGCACCCACTGCGGTGAAGGAAAGCATCATGCCCGCCACATCGCGCAGGGGCGAATGCTTGCGCCGGCGCTCCGCCCAGGGACGGCCGGGCTCGCCGCCGTAGTTGGCGATCAGGAAATCGTTGCCCGCCAGCCAGATCTGGGCGAGCGAGTAGTCGCCGTGATAACGCGTCTTCAGGCCGTCGGGGCGCACCGAGGACGCACGCATGATGAGGCGGTACAGGCGTGGCCGCAGGCCCGTCAGCTCGCTGCCCGTCAGCCGGGCCGACTCCGGCAGCAGCGGCATCTCGCGTTCCAGCAGATCGAACACGGATTCCATCCGCGCCTGCACATCGTTCACCCAGTCGGCGATATCGTTCGCCGTAATCGGCGCCGTCCCGAACGCCCCGGCGGCGTCCGGCAGGGCCAGTGCCTGGTGAAATTCCGCGGTGCGCAGGCCCAGCGTTCTGATCGATCCCAGATACGCGGCGTGCCGCGTGTCCGGCGGGCCGTCCGGGCTGGCGCGGCAGGCGTCCAGAAAACGTTCCAGATAGTTCAGCGTATAGGTCCAGGCCGTGCCCTGGTTCTCCGCGTAGCGCTCCAGGATCGCGAAGGTCGAGCCGTGTCCGTCGGCTCCGGCATCCTCCACCGTACCGATCAGTTGCGGTATGTGGGCGAACTTCGCCGTGTCGGTGAGGAAGCGCGACATTTCCAGTTCCGGATGCACGCCGGCGAGCAGCCGGCGGTAGCTCTTCAACACCAGTTGATCGCCCAGATTCACCCGCAGGCGTCCGCGTTCGGACACGGT
>DASVPF010000058.1:0-7056 GCA_036382965.1 Thiobacillus sp. | reverse complement strand
CCACGCCACCGTCTTGCCATGGATCGAGCCGCGATGCTCGATGAAGGTGAAGATGTCGGCGAGGATCTGGCACGGGTGGTATTCGTTGGTCAGCCCGTTGATCACCGGCACGCGCGAATGCGCGGCAAAGCGCTCGATGATCTCCTGCTCGAAGGTGCGGATCATCACGATGTCGACCATGCGCGAGATGACCTCGCCGGCATCTTCCACCGGCTCGCCGCGCCCCAGCTGGGTGTCGCGCGTGTTGAGGTAGATCGCCGAGCCGCCGAGCTGGTGCATGCCCGCCTCGAACGAGAGCCGGGTGCGGGTCGAGCTTTTCTCGAAAATCATCGCCAGCGTGCGGTCGACCAGCGGGTGATACGGCTGGTAGCGCTTGAAGCGGCTCTTGATCAGACGCGTGCGTTCGAACAGGTATTGCAGCTCATCGCGCGACAGATCCTTGAATTGCAGAAAATGCTTCAGCATCACGCTGCCTGCTGCAGGTAGTTCCTGACGATGCCGGAGACGGCCGCGACCAGCGCATCGACTTCGGCTGCGCCATAAATCAGCGGCGGCACCAGACGGATGACGGTGTCGGCGGTGACGTTGATCAGCACGCCCGCATCGCGCGCCACCGCCACCAGTTCGCCGCAGGGACGGTCGAGTTCGATACCGATCATCATGCCCTCGCCGCGGATGTCGACCACGCCGCGCACGCCGGACAGCGTCTGCCGCAAGCCGCTGCGGATCGCCTCGCCGCGCACGCGCGCATTGTCGAGCAGCTTCTCGTCTTCGATGGCGTCGAGCGTCGCCAGCGCCGCGGCGCACGCCAGCGGGTTGCCGCCGAAGGTCGAGCCGTGGCTGCCCGGCGTGAACACCTCGGCCGCCGCGCCACGCGCGAGGCAGGCGCCGATCGGCATCCCCGAACCGAGGCCCTTGGCCAGCGCCATCACGTCCGGCATCACGCCGGAGTGCTGGAAACCGAACCAGGTGCCGGTGCGGCCGATGCCGGTCTGCACTTCGTCCAGCATCAAGAGCCAGCCATGGACATCGCACATCTGCCGCAATTCGGCGAGGAAATCCGAGGGCAGCACATTGATGCCGCCTTCGCCCTGCACCACTTCGATCAGCACGGCGACCACGCTCTTGTTGTGCTCGGCCACGTGGCGGATCGCCTCCAGGTCGTTGAACGGAACCCGTGCGAAGCCCGACAGCAGCGGTTCGAAGCCCGCCTGGATCTTGCGGCTGCCGGTCGCGGTCAGCGTCGCCATGGTGCGGCCGTGGAAAGCCTTTTCCATCACGATGATGGTCGGCACTTCGATGCCCTTGCCGTGGCCATACAGGCGCGCCAGCTTGATCGCCGCTTCGTTGGCCTCGCAGCCCGAGTTGCAGAAGAAGGCACGGTCCATGCCGGACAGCGCGCACAAGCGGTCGGCCAGTTCTTCCTGCCGCAGCACGCGATACAGGTTGGACGAATGAATCAGCGCAGCGGCCTGGTCGGCAATCGCCTTCACCAGTTTGGGATGGGCATGTCCCAATCCGTTCACCGCCACGCCGGCGACCGCGTCGAGATAGCGCTTGCCGGCTTCGTCCCACAGGTAGGCGCCCTCGCCGCGCACGAAGGCGACGGGCTGACGCGTATAGGTGTTCATCAAATGCGTTGTCATGGCTGTCCCCAACCAGGCTGTCTTTAAAATTAAGGTGTGGCTGAAATAGAAAACGGCGGCCTTAGCCGCCGTGCTTGTCATGCAGCGTCTTGATTATAGGCCGAAAATCGCCCGATGAGACCATCCGCCTGCCATGAAGAACAGCATGGGAATCGACAGCATGGTGTTGGTGCGGGATGCCAGAAAGGCCACCCGGCGCGCCTTGTTCTTCTCGTCGTCGGACGCCGGAGTCATGCCCAGAATCTTTTTCTGGTTCGGCCAGATCAGCACCCACACGTTGAACAGCATGATGCTGCCGAGCCAGGCGCCGATGCCGATGCCGCCCATGCCGTTACGCAGCAGGAAGGCATCGACGAACAGCGGCCCGAGCAGCGCGGCGCCGGCCAGCCAGGTCACCACGGCCGCCCAGCGGAAGAACAGCAAGGCACGCGGTGCGACATGCTTGGTGATGCCCGCCGCGGTGCCGTCGGCTGCGGCATTTTTAAGTGCCGCCACCTGCACGAAATTGAAGTAATACAGCAGGCCGATCCACATCACGCCTGCCATGAAATGGAACCAGCGGGCCAGCGCGGCGACGATATTAACGTTTTCCATTATTCCCCCTTAACCCAGAAAGTTTTTGGCAAAGACATACAACACAGCGGTCAGCACCGCGCCAGCGATGACGGTGCCCCACAGCGAATCCAGCGGGTTTTTCATGGTTCTCTCCTGAACTTGAAATTATCGAATGAATTGTTGACCGTTTTGGTCGGACAAACCGGCCGCCAGTATCTTCAAAATGTCGCGATCGTGCAAGCGCCGTCGCCATTTCGCCCGTCGGGCCGCGTGCTAAAATCCGGCAACTTCTTCAGCCGCCCACCCACCCATGGATGACGCACCCGCCAACGCCCCCTTGATCATACGCGGCATCACCACCCAGGGCGCCCGATTCCGGCCCAGCGACTGGGCCGATCGTCTGGCAGGCGCATTCGCGGTCATCGATCCCAACAATCGCACCAACTATTCACCCTATGTCCAACCGACCACGCTGGACGGCATCCCCTGCGTTGTGGTGGACAAGAAGCTCAAAACCAGCGACCCCGATGCCTACCGTTTCCTGCAGTCCTTCGCCCGCAGCAACGAATTGGTGACCGAAAACGCCGACTGAATCCTGCCCCCTGAATTGGCCGAACCTGGAAATAAAAAACGCCGCGAAATGCGGCGTTTTTTACAGGATGGCGCTTAAGCTTTACTTGCGCCAGCCAGGCACTCAGGCCATGCTCTTGACGGCCAGCGACAGGCGGCTCTTATGGCGCGCAGCCTTGTTCTTGTGGACGATCTGCTTGTCGGCGATGCTGTCGATCACGCTCATCGAAGCCTGGAAAACCTGCTGTGCAGCGGCCTTGTCGCCGGCTTCGATCGCTTTGCGTACTTTCTTGATCGCCGTGCGCAATTCCGAGCGCTGGCTCATGTTGCTGTCGCGCTGGGCGCTGGCTTGACGTGCGCGCTTGCGCGCCTGGGCGGAGTTCGCCATATGTTCTGCTCCTGATAGCCCTGCGTAAGGCAGGGCGTTGATCCTGTAGGCGCCCAGCCGGAGGCGGGGCATTCAATCTGAACCGCCCTGTTTTTCCAGCGGGCGGTTTCACCAAAGCCCGCGATTGTACGGGAAACGCCCGCCACAAATCAAGCAGTTTGATGCGCTGTTGCAGTTGGGGTGCCCCGCCCGCACAATGCGCACAAAACACGGCCACCCCATGAATCTTCTCAAAGCCCTCGCTGCGGTCAGCAGCATGACCCTGCTCTCACGCATCCTGGGATTCGTACGCGACACGATCATCGCTCGTGCGTTTGGCGCCGGACTGTTCACCGACGCCTTCTTCGTCGCCTTCAAGATTCCCAACCTGCTGCGCCGGCTGTTCGCCGAAGGCGCGTTCTCGCAGGCCTTCGTGCCGATCCTCGCGGAATACAAGAACCGCAAGGGCCATGACGCCACCCATACCCTGGTCAATCAGGTCGGCTCCGCGTTGACGCTGGCACTGGTCGTCGTCGCCCTGCTGGGCATCGTGGGCGCGCCGTGGGTGGCCTATGTGAGCGCGCCCGGGTTCCGGGCCGAGCCGGAAAAATTCGCGCTCACCGTCACGCTGCTGCGCATCACCTTCCCCTATATCATTTTCATTTCGCTGGTGGCGCTGGCGGCCGGCGTCCTCAACACCTACAGCAAGTTCTCGGTGCCGGCGTTCGCGCCGGTGCTGCTGAACGTGGCCATGATTGCCGCGACCCTGTGGCTGGCGCCGTATTTCGATCCGCCGGTGCTGGCGCTCGGCTGGGGGGTGGCACTGGGCGGCGCGCTGCAATTGGCGTGGATGCTGCCGCACCTGCTGAAGATCGGCATGCTGCCGCGCCCCACACGGCACTTCAATGACCCGGGCGTGCGCCGGATCCTGAAACTGATGGCCCCCGCCACCCTGGGCGTCTCGGTCGCCCAGATCAGCCTCCTGATCAATACCATCTTCGCGTCGTTTCTCGCCACCGGCAGCGTGTCGTGGCTGTATTACGCCGATCGTCTGATGGAGTTTCCCACCGGCATGCTGGGGGTGGCGTTGGGCACCATCCTGCTGCCCAGCCTGGCCAAGCATTACGCCGACGACTCGCCCGCCGAATATTCCAAACTGCTCGACTGGGGCCTGCGCCTGACCCTCCTGCTGGCGCTACCCGCCGCCGCCGCGCTGGCCGTGCTGGCGGTGCCGCTCATCACCACCCTGTTCAATTACGGGGCATTCGGCGCCGAGGACGTCAGCATGACCCAGCGGGCACTGGTCGCCTACAGTCTGGGGCTGGTCGGGCTGATCCTGATCAAGGTGCTGGCGCCTGGTTTTTACGCGCGGCAGAACATCCGCACCCCGGTCAAGGTCGCCATCCTCACCCTCATCGCCACCCAGTTGATGAACCTCGTCTTCATCGTCCCGCTCGGCCACGCCGGGCTGGCACTGGCCATCGGCCTGGGCGCCTGCCTCAACGCCGGATTGCTGCTGCACCTGCTGAAGAAGCACCGGATCTACCAGCCGCAGCCCGGCTGGACCGGCTATTTCCTGCGCGTGCTGTTGGCGGTTGCGTTGATGGCCGCCGTGCTTTACCTCACGATGGGCGAGACGCAATGGTGGCTGGCGGCCCGCTCTTACGTGCGGCTGGCGCGGCTGTCGCTGCTGGTCGGCGGCGGCATCGCGCTGTATTTCGCCGCACTCGGCCTGATGGGCTTCCGCCCGCGTCAGTTCGCCCGGCGCGCAGCCGAATAAGGGCTCGATTCGGCTAGAATATGCGCTTTTCGGCGCTCCGCCCGCAATGCGCATCACCCACGGTTTCAATCCCCTCGGCACGCCCCACGCGGTCACCATCGGCAACTTCGACGGCCTGCACCTCGGGCATCAGGCCATGCTCGCCCGCCTGCAGGACGTGGCGCGGGCGCGCGGCCTGCCGAGTTGCGTGTTGAGCTTCGAGCCGCATCCGCGCGAATTCTTTGCGCCCGAGCAGGCGCCCGCACGTCTGTCCAGCCTGCGCGAAAAGGCCGAATATCTGCAGCGGCAGGGGATAGCCCGCCTGCATGTATTCCGTTTCGACCGCGCGTTTTCGACCCTCACCGCCGAGGCCTTCATCGAACAGGTTCTGGGCACGACGCTACAGGCGCGCTACGTCCTGGTGGGCGACGATTTTCGCTACGGCGCCAAGCGTGCGGGCGATTTCGCCGTGCTCGAAACGGCCGGCCAGTCGCTCGGCTTCGACGCCGAGTTTATGCCCACGGTCGAAGTGGCCGGCGAGCGCGCGTCGTCCACCGCCGTGCGCCAGGCGCTTGCCGCCGGCGAACTCGAACACGCCGCGCGACTGCTGGGCCGTCCCTACGGCATCTCGGGACGCGTCGAGCACGGCGACAAGCTGGGGCGCGATATCGGCTTTCCCACCGCCAACATCCAGCTCAAGCACAACCGCCCGCCGCTGCTGGGGGTTTTTGCGGTCGAGGTGTGCGGCCTCGACGGCGAACCGCTGCCGGGCGTGGCGAGCCTCGGCAGGCGCCCCACGGTGAAGGGCGCGGACGCCGTTCCCGTGCTCGAAGTGCACCTGTTCGATTTCGACGCGGACATTTACGGCCGCCGCGTGCGCGTGGACTTTCTGCACAAGCTGCGCGACGAAGAAAAATATCCCGACCTCGACAGCCTCGTCGCGCAGATCAGGCGCGACGTCGACAACGCCAAAAATTACCTAAAGCAGCGTCATGCCTGACTATAAAAACACACTCAACCTGCCCGACACCCCCTTCCCGATGCGCGGCGACCTCGCCAAGCGCGAGCCGGGCTGGGTCAAAAGCTGGCAGGAGAAGAAACGCTACGAGGCGATCCGCCAGGCGGCGGCCGGCCGGCCGAAATTCATCCTGCACGACGGCCCGCCCTACGCCAACGGCGACATCCACATCGGCCACGCGGTCAACAAGATCCTCAAGGACATCATCGTCAAGGCGAAAACCCTCTCCGGTTTCGACGCGCCCTACGTGCCGGGCTGGGACTGCCACGGCCTGCCGATCGAACTGCAGGTGGAAAAAACCCACGGCAAGAACATCGACCCCGCCCAGTTCCGTGAGCTGTGCCGCGCCTATGCCGCCGAACAAATCGAACGGCAGAAGGCCGACTTCATCCGCCTCGGCGTACTGGGCGACTGGGACCATCCCTACCGCACCATGGACTTCCAGTTCGAGGCCGACACCCTGCGCGTGCTGGGGCAGATCCAGCAGGCGGGCTACCTCTACCAGGGCGCCAAGCCGGTGCACTGGTGCGTCGACTGTGGCTCGGCGCTGGCCGAGGCCGAGGTCGAGTACGAGGACAAGACTTCGCCGGCGATCGACGTCGGCTTCGCCGTGGCCGACCGCGCCGACCTCGCCCGCCGCTTCGACATCGCGACCCTCGACGAACCGATCCAGCTCGTCATCTGGACCACCACGCCGTGGACGCTGCCGGCCAACCAGGCGGTTGCGCTGCATCCCGAGTTTCAGTACGCGCTGGTGCGCACGGCCAAGGGTCTGCTGATTCTGGCCGACAGCCTGACGGATGCCGCACTGACGCGTTATGACCTCGCCGACGGCGCCGAGGTCATCGCGCACACTACTGGCCAGGCGCTCGAAGGTGTGCTGCTGTGGCATCCCTTCCAGGAACGCCAGGTGCCGGTCATCGTCGGCGACCACGTCACCGCCGACGCCGGCACCGGCGCCGTGCACACTGCGCCCGGCCACGGCCTCGACGACTACGTGGTCGGCAGCCGCTACGGTTTGAAAGTCGACAACCCGGTCGGCGACGATGGCCGCTTCTACGCCAGCGTGCCGCTGGTCGGCGGCATGAGCATCTGGCAGGCCAATCCGCTGATCGTCGACACCCTCGCCGCCGGCGGCGCC
>DASVPF010000057.1:0-7818 GCA_036382965.1 Thiobacillus sp. | reverse complement strand
TGCTTGTCGTCGACCACGTTGGGCGCGTTGGTCATCAGGCAGGAAGCGCGCTGGGTCTTGGGGAAGGCAATGACGTCGCGGATCGATTCGGCGCCGGTCATCAGCGTGACCAGACGATCGAGCCCGAACGCCAGGCCGCCGTGCGGCGGCGCGCCGTATTGCAGCGCGTCGAGCAGGAAGCCGAATTTCTCGCGGCGCTCTTCGACGCCGATGTTCAATGCGGCGAACACCTTCTCCTGCACCGCTTCCTTGTGGATACGCACCGAGCCGCCGCCGACTTCCCAGCCGTTCAGCACCATGTCGTAGGCTTTCGACAGGCAACGCCCGGGATCGGTGGCGAGCCAGTCCTCGTGGCCATCCTTGGGCGCGGTGAAGGGATGGTGCAGCGCGTCCCAGCGGTTCTCGTCCTCGTTGAACTCGAACATGGGAAAATCGACCACCCACAGCGGCGCCCAGGCGCGGCCGTCGACGTGGCCTTTCTCGTGGCCGATTTTCAGGCGCAGCGCGCCGAGCGCATCGTTGACGATTTTGGTGCGGTCGGCGCCGAAGAAAATCAGATCGCCGTTCTGCGCGCCGCTGCGCTCCATCACCGTGCGCAAGGCGGCTTCGGAGAGATTCTTCACGATGGGCGACTGCAGGCCGCTCTCATTGAGCTGGCTGACGTCGTTGACCTTGATGTAGGCCAGGCCCTTGGCACCGTAGATTTTGACGAACTCGGTGTAGCCGTCGATCTCGCTGCGGCTCAAGGCGCCGCCGCCGGGGATGCGCAGCGCGGCGACGCGGCCTTTCGGGTCGTTGGCCGGGCCGGAGAAGACCTTGAAGGCGACGTCCTTCATCGCGTCGCCGACGTCGACGATTTCCAGCGTAATCCGCATGTCGGGCTTGTCGGAGCCGTAGCGGTTCATCGCCTCGGCATACGTCATGCGCGGGAAGGCGGCGGGCAGGTCGATGTCCTGTGCGCGCTTCATCATGTCACGGATCATGCCCTCGACCAGATTCATGATCTGCTCCTCGCCCATGAACGAGGTCTCCAAATCCACTTGCGTGAATTCGGGCTGGCGGTCGGCGCGCAGGTCCTCGTCGCGGAAGCACTTGGTGATCTGGAAATAGCGGTCGACCCCGGCCACCATCAGGAGCTGCTTGAACAACTGCGGCGACTGCGGCAGCGCGTAGAACATGCCGTCGTGCACGCGGGACGGCACCAGGTAGTCGCGCGCGCCCTCGGGAGTCGAGCGCGTCAGCATCGGCGTCTCGACTTCCATGAAGCCGTGCGCGTCGAGGTAGTCACGCATGATCTTGGAGACGCGGTAGCGCAGCTTGAGGTTCTTCTGCATCGGCTCGCGGCGCAGGTCAAGGTAGCGGTAAGTGAGGCGGATGTTCTCGTTGATGGTGTCGTCGTCGATCTGGAACGGCGGCGTCAGCGAGGGGTTCAGCACTTCGAGGCTTTTGGTCAGCAACTCGACCATGCCGGTCGGCATATTGGGGTTTTCGGTACCGGCAGGACGCGGCCGCACCAGCCCCTCGATCTTCAATACGAATTCGGCGCGCACGTCTTCGGCCAGCTTGAACGCTTCCGGGGTGTCGGGGTCGATCACCACCTGCATCGTGCCTTCGCGGTCGCGCAAGTCGATGAAGATCACGCCGCCGTGGTCGCGCCGCCGGTGCGCCCAGCCGCACAGGGTGACGGTGTTGCCGATGTCGGCGGCGGTGACTTGGCCGCAGTAATGAGTACGCATACTTCTTCCTATTGAATACGGGGGCGCGTTTCACTCGAAACGACGCCCATCGAGACGATGTATTTCAGCGCGCGGTCGACCGACACATTCAGCTCGACGACCTCGCTCTTTTTCACATAAAAATAAAAGCCGTTGACCGGGCTCGGCGTGGTGGGAATGAACACCGCGACGTGTTCGTCCGGCAGCACCCGCGCCACCTCGTCCGGCACATTGGTCTGAAAGGCCAGCGACCACGCCTGCGGATGCGGATAGCGCACCAGCAGCACCTTGCGAAACGCATGGCCTTCACCCGACAGCAGCGTGTCGGACACCTGCTTGACGCTGCCATAGATGGTTTTCACCACCGGGATGCGGATCAGCAGGCGCTCCCACAGGTCGATGATTTTATGGCCGAAGAAGTTGGCGCCGAACATGCCGGTGAGCACGACCACCAGCAGTGTCAGGATCACGCCCAGGCCGGGAATCCGCATCCCGAGCCAGGCTTCGGGCTGCCATCGGGCCGGCAGCACGGTCAGGCTCTGGTCCAGCGCGCCGAGCAACAGGTTGAGCACCCACAGGGTGATCCCCAGCGGCGCCCAGATCAACAGGCCGGTAATGAAATAACGTTTCATGGGAACACGCGGAGCGGCGGCTCAAAACAAGAAGCGGGCGGATGCGCCGCCCGCTTCCCGGTCAAGCCCACCGCGTCAGTGGCACGCCGGGCACGCACCCGTGCCGCAGGCATGGGACGGAGCCTCGGATGTCGTTTCGGCGGGCTTGCTGCCACCGCCCTTGAAATCGGTGGCGTACCAGCCGTTTCCCTTCAGCGCAAAACCGGCCGCTGTCACCTGCTTGGCGTATTCCGCCTTGCCGCACGACGGACACACGGTCAGTTGCGCATCGGACACTTTCTGCATTTCGTCCTGGGCAAAGCCGCAGGCCGCACATTTGTAGGCGTAGATCGGCATGGAAATTCTCCGACAATCAATAAGTTGCAGAATTATACCCAAACAACGGGCACAAGTACCCTTATGGGCATACGCGCCCAGTGCCGGGACCCGGATCGATCACCAGTTGAAGCTCAGGCTGCCGTAGACGCGGCGGCTGAAGATATTGGTATCGCGAAACTCGGTGTATTTGTCACCCAGGTTCTGCCCAACCACCGCAGCCTCCACTTCGCTGCCCTGCCATTTCCAGCGGCGTGCCAGCCGCGCATCCACCCGATTGAAGGCTTGGGTGAGGTCGCCTTCGGACAGCCACTTCATGGCATCGCTGCGCCACACCCCCAGGCTCGCCTCCCAGCCCCGATCCAGACGGTAACTGGCGAGCATGCCCCAGGTGTTGCGGGGCGCGGAGACGGGGATGTCCTTATTGAAATTTTTACATTGTGGATGCCTGCCCCGCCCATGTGCGATTCCAGAAATACGCGCGCATAGTGCGCGCTCAGGTCGAGCGCATGCGTGGGCCGCCAACGCAGCTGGATTTCGCCGCCGTGCGATTTGGCGCTGCCGATGTTGGCATATTTGAATTCGTTGGGCCTGATTCCGCCATCGTCCGAGGAGTTGAAGTCAAACTTGTCCTGGCCGATAAAATCGTTGATCTTGTCCTGGAACAGCCGCACGTCCAGGTCGAGTCTGGCGGGGCGCCAATATCCCACATACGCAATTTCGTGCGACAGGACCCGTTCGGGAGCAAGGCCATCGGACGGCACGGTCACCACGTCGGCCACGGCGCCGGACTGCAGTACATAAACCTGGTTGCCCTTCTCCTCGAAGAAGGTGGGCGAGCGGTTGGCGCGCGAAATCCCCAGGCGGACGACGTGTCCCGGCAGCACGGTGAAATTGGCCGCGATACGCGGCGAAATGTCGGTGCCCGTGTAGTAGTGGTGTTCCAGCATGGCGCCCCCTTGCAGCAGCACACGCTCATGCGGACGCCACTCGATGTTGCCGAACACGCGTGCGAGTTTACCGCTCAGCGTATTGCCGGAGTTGTAATTCTGCGGGCTGGCGACGGTCTCCTGGCGCACCTCGCCTCCCCACACCCCGCGCAAATTGGGCAGCCACTGCTCATTCACCTGCAGTTCGATATTGCTGCGCGTCTGCCGCAGGTATTGGTCGACGTTCACGACGCCGATGCCCAAGGCGCTCAAATCGCCTACTGCATTGGCATCGAAACGGTTCTGGGCAAAGTAGGCCTGCAACCGCCATTCACGACGCGCAGACTCCACCCTGTGATAAGCCAGTTGCAGGTACATCGCCCGCGAGTCCTGCTGCAAAGGCTCCAGTATGGCTGTCGGATTGGAAACAACCCGCCTGCCCGCGTTCCAGTCGCCCTGCGACAGGCCGAACTGCGCCATCGCGTCGGAATTCGCGGATAGCTGCCAGTCCATGCGTCCGTTGACGAAGTAGGTTTTGCTGGATTCGAAATATTGCCCGACATCCCCCGTGCTGACCGGTTTGTCCGTCACATCCCGTTCGAACCGATCCCGTTGCTGGGCCGACGCCGTGAGCCGGTAGCGCAAAGCTTCGTCGCCGCCGCCGTGGCGAACCGTCGTGCCTCGCATGCCCTGCTCGCCGTACTGTATGGAAACGAATTCGCCCGGCACTTGCGCCGCCGTCTTGGTGATGATGTTGATGACCGCGGCAAAGGCGTTTGCCCCGTAGAGCGCGGCATCGGGTCCGCGCACTACTTCGATGCGCTCGATATCGTCGATGGACAGCGGCAGGTCGGTCCACAGCACGGCGCCATAATGCGGGCTGTAGATCGAGCGGCCATCGACCAGAACCTGAAAACGGCGCGAGAATGCGTCACCCAAACCGTGATAGCCTGCCGCCCACGTGTTGTCGCGGGTATAGGCCACGGAGAAACCCGGCACCAGCCGCAGCAAATCTGGAATGTCGCGGAAGCCCGACGCGCGGATCATGTCCTGGTCGATGACGGTAACGGCGGCGGGCGCTTCGTTCAGCGGCTGCGACAACCGCGATACCGACAGCACGACGGGCATCTCGTCGAGAAAGTCGGTTTCGCTGACCTCGGCCCGCGCCCAGCCGGAACTCGCCAGGGCGCCGATCAGCGATAGCGCCCATCCCATCCCGTTGAATCCGGTTATTGGTTTCTCGCCCACAGCCTGGGGTGCGCATGGCGCACCGCTTCCCCTATGCTTGCCTTGTTATGAATCCCCTGAAGCCCTGCGCCCCGATCCTGCCTGAAAATCAGAACGGAATATCGTCGTCCATGTCGTCGAAGCCGCTGCCGGCCGGGCGCTGCGCGGGGGCGGGGGCGCTGGTGCCCGCTGTCTGGGTATTGCTGCGCGGCTGGCTTTTGGGTGCCGTCTGCGCGTAGCCGCTCTCGTCCATATCTGCCATGCCGCCGCCGCTGCGCCCGCCCAGCATCTGCATACGATCACCCCTTATTTCGGTGGCGTATTTCTCGACGCCTTCCTTGTCGGTGTACTTGCGGGTGCGGATCGAGCCCTCGACATAGACCTGGCTGCCCTTCTTCAGGTATTGCCCGCACACCTCGGCGGTGCGGCCGAAAAAGCTGACGCGGTGCCACTCGGTCTGCTCGACCATCTGGCCGGTCTTGTCCTTGTATTTGTCGGTGGTGGCGATGGCGAGGTTGGCGACGGCCTCTCCGCTCGGCAGGTAGCGCATTTCGGGGTCGCGCCCGAGGTTGCCGACCAGAATCACTTTGTTGACGGATGCCATGTTTTCCCCTGAATTGAAATAATTGGTTGAGTTGGACCTGTTTGCCGATTCTATCAGTCTACCCCTCAGGCCGACGCCATCTCCAGCAGGCTGCGCGCACGGGCCTCATCCCAGCCCTTGATACTGACCTTGAGCGTGGCGACGCCTTCTTCGGCCAGCACGACCGCTTCGACCACGCCGGCCACGCCGGCCAGTTGCGTTTTCAGCAGTGCGGCCTGGTCCTCAGGCATCACGCCCACCCGGAACATGCGGGTCTTGATCGCAGGCGGCGCGGTCATCGACAGGCTCGCGACCAGCCAGGCCGCCATCAGAACGACACAGAACAGGAACACGGCATGGAAGCCATAATGCTGGGCCAGCCAGCCGCCGAACGCGCCGCCGAAGAACAGTCCCAGCGCCTGCGCGGTGTTGTAGACGCCCATGGCCGTGCCCTTGGCCGAAACCGGCGCCAGCTTGGAAATCAGCGAGGGCAGGCTGGCTTCGAGCAGGTTGAAGGCGACGAAATAAAAGAACAGCGCCCACACGATGCCCCAGAAGCGCTCGATGCCGAACGCGAGCCCCAGTTGGGCCAGCAGCATCAGCGCCACCGCACCGACGAACACCGGTTTGAGTTTGCCGCGCTTCTCGCCATAAATGATGGCGGGCACCATCAGTACGAAGGAGCCCAGCAATACTGGCAGGTACACCATCCAGTGCTGGGCCGGCGCCAGGCCACTGTTCTTGAGCGCCACCGGCACCACGACGAACATCGCCATCTGCGCGGCATGCAGCGCAAAAATGCCGAAGTCGAGCCGCAGCAACTGCGGGTTGCGCAGCACGTCCTTCAGCCGCGCCGGGTTGGCCTCGGCGTCGGCGTGAAAATGACTGAACAGGGGATCGGGCACCCACACTTTCACCACCCAGATGGCGGCCAGCGCGAGGACGCCGGTCAGCGCGAAAATCCCCGGCACGCCGACGAGGTGATTGAGCGCCGGCCCCGCCACCAGCGACGCAGCAAAGGTGAGGCCGATGGTCGAGCCGATCAGCGCCATCGCCTTGGTGCGGTGTTCCTCGCGCGTGAGGTCGGCCAGCATCGCGGTGATGGCGGCGGAAATCGCGCCGGCGCCCTGGATGGCGCGGCCGAAAATCGTCCAGTAGATATCGTGCGCCGATGCGGCCACAAAGCTGCCGATCGCAAACAGCACCAGGCCGAAAATGATCACCTTCTTGCGCCCGATGCGGTCGGACGCCATGCCGAAGGGAATCATCAGCAGCGCCTGGGTCAGGCCGTACATGCCGAGCGTGAGGCCGACCAGCGTATGGTTGTCGCCGCCGGGCAGGTGTTCGGCATAGAGCGCAAACACCGGCAGAATCAGGAACATGCCCAGCATGCGCAAACCAAAAATCGCTGCCAGGCCCGATGTGGCGCGTTTTTCGGCGCGGGTCATGCTTTCGGACAGGTCGATGTGAGCCACTGCGGGATGTGCTAACCGGAGTTAGGAGAAGTCTGGAAGTCCGTTATATTAGCAGGTTGCGAATTACGCCTAGCTCACCCAAAAATGGAATTCATCCGCATCCGTGGCGCCCGCACCCACAACCTGAAAAACGTCAACCTCGACCTGCCGCGCAACAAGCTGGTGGTGATCACGGGGCTGTCGGGTTCGGGCAAGTCCTCGCTCGCTTTCGACACGCTCTACGCCGAGGGGCAGCGCCGCTACGTCGAGTCGCTGTCGGCCTACGCGCGGCAGTTTCTGCAGTTGATGGAGAAGCCCGACGTCGACCTGATCGAGGGCTTGAGCCCGGCGATTTCCATCGAGCAGAAAGCCACCAGCCACAACCCGCGCTCGACCGTCGGCACGGTCACCGAAGTCCACGACTACCTGCGCCTGCTGTACGCCCGCGTCGGCGACCCGCAGTGCCCGGAGCATGGGATCACGCTCGCCGCGCAGACGGTGTCGCAGATGGTCGACGCGGTGCTGGCGCTGCCCGAGGACACCAAGCTGATGATCCTGGCGCCGCTGGTGGTGGGGCGGAAGGGCGAGAACCTCGAACTGTTCGCCGAGTTGCGCGCGCAGGGCTTTGTGCGGGTGCGCGTCGACGGCAAGGTGCATGAGATCGACGCCGTGCCCAAGCTCGACAAGAACAAGAAGCACACCATCGAGGTGGTAGTCGACCGATATGTCGTCCGGCATGCCGAGGTCCCCGAGGGCGCCACCAGCGGCGCCGACGGCCGGCCCATCGATCCCGAGACCGGCGAGGCGATCCCGGACCCCGACGCCAGCCGGCTCGCGGACTCGGTCGAGACGGCGCTGCGCATCAACGGCGAGATCCTGGAACTGGAGGAACTGCCGGCCCTGGACAAGAACCGCCGCAACACCATCGAAGCGGTGGTGGATCGGTTGGTTATCAAACCGGAC
>DASVPF010000056.1:0-1963 GCA_036382965.1 Thiobacillus sp. | reverse complement strand
GAATGCCGCTGCATCCATCGGCCGGCTGATGAGATAGCACTGCGCCTGATCGCACAGGGCTTCGCGCAGAAATCCCAACTGTTCCGGCGTTTCCACGCCTTCCGCCACCACCGTCAGGCGCAGGCTGCGGGCCAGCGCGATCACGGCACGCACGATGGCGGTGTCGTCCGGGTCGATGCCCACGTCTTTCACGAACGAGCGGTCGATCTTGAGCGTGTCGAGAGGGAAGCGTTTTAAATAGGCCAGCGAAGAATAGCCGGTGCCGAAATCGTCCAGCGAGATGTGGATGCCCATCTGCTTGATGCGGGTCAGGCTGGCCTGGCTGCTCGCGCTATCCTCCATCAGCAGGCTCTCCGTCACTTCCAGTTCCAGTTGCCTCACAGGCAGCCCTGAATCGATCAGCGCGGACTGGATGGCGGCCGTCAGGTCATGGCCGTGGAACTGGCGCGCCGACAGGTTCACCGCCATGGTCAGGCCCAGCCCCGCGCGAGCCCAGGCCGCGGCCTGCTTGCAGGCGGTCTGCAGCACCCAGGCGCCAACCGGAACGATCAGCCCCGTCTCCTCCAGCAAGGGAATGAATTCGGTTGGGGATACCAGGCCTTTCTGCGGCGAGCGCCAGCGCAGCAGCGCCTCGACACCGCTGATCAGGTTGGTGCGCAAATTCAGTTTGGGCTGATAGACCAGTTCAAACTCTTCCCGCTCCAACGCCTGGCGCAGGGCCGTCTCGAGCCAGAGCCGTTCCTCGGCATTCGCGTTGAGATCGTCGGTGTAGAACTGGAAATTGTTGCGCCCCAGGGCCTTGGCCTGGTACATCGCCGCATCGGCGTTGCGGATCAGATTGTCGAGATCGACATCGTCGAAGGGATACACGGTAATGCCGATGCTCGTCCCCACGAAGATTTGACGCCCTTCCAGATCGAAGGGCAGCGCGAAGGTCGACAGTATCCGTTGGGCAATGCGGGTGATCTCGTCGATGTGCCTGACGTCTTCCAGCAGGACGATGAACTCGTCGCCTCCCAGCCGCGCCACCGTGGTGCCGGGCAGCGCCTCCACGGCGACGGCCTGGACAACGGTGTCGGTCTCCCGCACGCATTGTTGCAGGCGCTCCGATACCTGTTTGAGCAACTGGTCGCCGAACTGATGGCCCAGGCTGTCGTTGACGTGCTTGAAGCGGTCGAGATCCAGGTACAGCAGGCCGACCAGGCGCTCGGCGCGTTGCGCCCGCTGCATCGCCTCCGCCAGCCGATCGCGCAACAGCACGCGGTTGGGAAGCCCGGTCAGGTGGTCGTAATTGGCGAGATAGGTCATGCGCTGCTCGGCCCGCTTCTGTTCGGTGACGTCGCGCGCCACCGTCAACGCACAGAGGTCGTCGCCGATCTCGGTCAGTTCGGACGAGACCAGCATGTCGCGGTGTTCGCCGCTGCGCGTAACCAGGGTCATCTCCAGGTTCTGGACCGCCTGATCCAGGCTCAACTGCTGCTTGGCGCGCGCCAGGTTTTCCGCGTCGGCCCAGAGAGTGACCTCGCCGTGGGTACGGCCGATGATGTCCGACGGCGCGTAGCCGGTGAGGCGGGCAAAACTTTCGTTGACGTTGATGATGCGTCCATCGCGCACGCGGCAGATCATCACGGAATCCGGGCTGGCATGAAACGCCTTGCTGAACAATTGTTCCGACTGGCGCAGGCTGGCCAGGGCGCGGTCCAGCACGCGCAGCGGCAGCATTTTCAGGGCGGCGAACGCCGCCGCCGCCAGCGCGAGCGCGAACAGGGCGACCCACCCGGTGTCCGCCAGCAGGGGGCCGAACGAGCGACTGACTTCGTAATAGGCGACGATCCTTCCGCTGTCCCTGAGCGCTTCGCGCCGCGCTACCACGGGGAACGCAAGCGGGGTTTCGTCGCTGCTGGCAATCGGTTCGCCGGCCGCGTCGAGTATCCGGCGCCGTTCGGGATATTCCGTTCCGGGG
>DASVPF010000055.1:0-1963 GCA_036382965.1 Thiobacillus sp. | reverse complement strand
GCTGCGACAGGGCGTGTGCCACGACGACATCGCGCGATTGCAACCGGATTGATCCTGCGGGGAACCGGACACTGTCGGGGGGCGTCATTGAAGTGAGCTCGGGTTAAGGTGAGTGAATGAATTATCGCGTGTGGCTACTGTTGCTGCTGGGGCTGCCGGGCTGGGCAATCGCCAGCCCGTGTTCATTGTTGATTGTCGGCGACAGCCTGAGTTCCGGCTATGGCCTCGCAGCGGGACAAAGCTGGGTGGACCGGCTCGATGCGCGCATGAAAAAAGCGGCGCCGAACTGGCGCGTGGTCAACGCCAGCGTGAGCGGCGATACCACGCAGAACGGCGTGCAGCGCCTGAAGCCTGCGCTGGAGCGGCAGCGCCCGCAAGGCGTGCTGATCGAACTTGGCGGCAACGATGCGCTGCGCGGCATACCCTTGCAGGCGATCCGGCAGAATCTGATCGTGATGATCCGCCAGGCCAGGGCGGCGGAGGCCTGGGTGGTCCTGCTGGATGCGCCGGTGCTGCCCAATTACGGCAAGCCGTATGCCGACGCGGTGGCGAAGCTGTATGGCGAGGTGGCGCGCGACGAGAAGATCGTTCGCGTGCCGTGTTTTGTCTGCGGCGTCGGCGTCGCGCCCGGCATGATGCAGGCCGACCGCATCCACCCGAACGAAAAAGCCCAGGCCCGCATGCTCGATGCCGTGTGGCCGTCCATCAAAGCGAAACTGCATTGCCCGGTGAAAAAACCATGAGCGCGGCAACGTGTCCGTGCGGATCGGGACGTGCGCTTGAAGCCTGCTGCGGGCGCTTCCATGCCGGCGAACCGGCCGCGGATGCCGAAAGCCTGATGCGCTCGCGCTACAGCGCCTATGTGCTGGGACTGGAGGATTACCTGCGGGCGACCTGGCATCCCGCTACCCACCCTGCCGCACTGGAACTCGACGCCGCGCCGCGCCCCCAATGGCTGGGGCTGGCGGTCAAGTCGCACGTGCCACAGGATGACAGCCATGCCACGGTCGAATTCGTCGCGCGCTACAAGCTCAACGGCCGTGCGTTCAGGCTGCACGAAACCAGCCGCTTCGAGCGGGTGGACGGGCGCTGGCTGTATGTCGACGGTGAGATTCGCGAATGAAGGAGGTCACCATGCATGTACGCAAACTCGGCCAT
The DNA here is from genome assembly GCA_036382965.1 of Thiobacillus sp. Taxonomy (GTDB): domain Bacteria; phylum Pseudomonadota; class Gammaproteobacteria; order Burkholderiales; family Thiobacillaceae; genus Thiobacillus. The sequence continues at coordinate 805 of DASVPF010000055.1, read as the reverse complement.
GCGGTGTTGAAGGTGAGGAGCCTCAATGTGTCGGTGCCGTTCTACCGCGACGTGCTCGGACTTATCGAAGTGGCGCGCTACGGCAGCCGGATGGCGTTCTTTACGTGCGGCGACAATCATCACGATCTCGCGCTGCTCGAGGTCGGCGCGCAGGCAGCCTCACCCATGGACAATCAGGTCGGGCTGTATCACCTGGCGTTCAAGGTCGGCGATTCACTGGACGAATTGCGCGCATTTCGCGACCACCTTGCGGCACACGATGTGGCGATCGCCGGCCAGGCCGATCATCGCGTCAGCCAGGCGCTGTATTGCCACGATCCCGATGGCATCATGATCGAACTCTACGTCGACGCCGATCCGGCGATCTGGCGCGACAATCCGGGCGCGGTGGCGCATGTTGGCATGCTGAAGCTGTAGGCCGCGTGTCTCGCTGTGGAAGACCGGATGACGTTGATGGTGAGTGTGGTGAACTCCAAGACTGGAGCCGAGAGGAGGGAGTTAGTCATGCAATCCCGGTGGCAATCCTGAAGGGGGGGCTGCTGTGAAGGCTTGCTTCACTTATCGCTACATCAAGCAGCGGGAGTTTAAGCGGGTTACTCCACTCAGGTAAGAGGCCTCCTCTGGTCATCGTTGTTGGGTGCTTCACCTTTCCCTTGGCGTTTATGAACTTCCTTCATTAACGCTTTACGCTCTACGCTGCAGAACCCAGAAAGCCGCTCATATGGGTCTTCTTTTGGATTGGGATGCAGCCCGATCCGGTATTGGGACGGAAGCCATACCGGATCGCCTTCCTTCAGGGTGACTA
>DASVPF010000054.1:0-2160 GCA_036382965.1 Thiobacillus sp. | reverse complement strand
GCCCAGGCCCAGTCGGGTTCGTACAGGCTGGTGGTGGACGACCAGTACACGTCGCGCACCTCGGCAAAAGGGTGGCCCAGCGGCAGGGCCGGATCGGCGGCGGCGCAGTCCACCAGCGATTCCAGTTCGTTGATGTTGGGCAGCCGCCAGCCCGCACCGTCATGCAGACTCAAGCGCGCTATCACAGCCAGCGCCTCTTGCCAGGTCACACCCTGCGGCGCGGGATTCGCGGCGCGCCGCCAGACGAGTCCGGTGAGCCGGTCGAGCACCGTCTCGTCGCGAGCGGAAAAGCGCGGCGCGGGCCAGGACAACCCCGTTTGGTATTCGCCGTCCTGCCCCGTTCCCGCGCACGCAACGACCGCGCCGCGGTCGTCGTAGCACAGCGTCTGGCCGGTGGCCGGCAGCACCTGGCTTTCCCCCCGCAGCGGCCAGACCAGAAAGGATTGATCCTTGCCGCCGTAGAACATACGCCCGCCGTCCATGTTCACGTACCAGGCGTGGGCAGGGACGCCGGCGGCGCTGGTGGCGCTCCAGTACCAGCCGGCGAACACGTTGACGAAAGGGTGCCCCGCGGGCAACGCGGGACGGCGGGTCTGGTGGCTCACCAGACTGCGCAGTTCGCGCCGGTTGGGCAGCCGCCAGTCGGAAAAATCCAGCGTCCGTTCGCGGTTCATCGCGGCAACAAATGCCAGTGCCTCGCGCCAGGTCATGGGGAATTCGCCAGGCGTGGCATTCCCTGTCCAAAAGAGTCCAGTGAGGCGGTCGAGGACGATTGCGCCGCGGGCGTCGAAGCGCGGTTCGGGCCAGGCCAGGCCGCGGCGGAATTCGCCGTCCTGGCCGCTGCCGGCGCAGAGCACCGCCGCGCCGTCCGCGTCGTGGCAGCTCGTCTGGCCGGTTTGCAGCGTGCCGCGGACAGCCTCGTTCATGCCTCGACTTCCGGTTTCGCCGGCGGCTGCGGCGCCGCGTAGCGCTCTGGCGCCTGGTCGAATTTGCCGGCGCAATCGGGGCTGCAGAAGTAGTATTCCTTCCCCTGGTACACCCGCCTTTCCGTGACGTCCCGCGGGTCCATCAACATGCCGCATACCGGATCCTTTTCCATCGCCCGCCTCCTTTCAGAATAGCCAAACTAGCCGAAGCGCCTGCGCAGGCGCCAAACGCTGGCCGCCAGCAACGCCGCGCCGACGAGCGTCACGGCGGCGGCCTGGCGCCACAGGGTCTCCAGTCCCGTCCCTTTGAGGAAAATGCCCAAGAGCGCATCCATGTAGTGGGTCAACGGACTCAGTTGCGCCAGGACCTGCAGCGCCTTCGGCATGCTCTCCACCGGAACCAGCGTTCCGGACAGGAACATGATCGGGAACAGGGCGAAGAACGAGACCAGCAGCGCCTGCTGCAGCGTTTCCGCGAAGGTCGCGACGAGGATGCCGATGCCCATGCTGCTCACCAGGAACAGTGCGGAAAACAGGAAGAACAGCACGAGGCTGCCGCGCATGGGCACGCCGAACCAGGCCGCGATCGCGAGGCCGGGGACGAGGGCGAGCAGCCCCACCAGCAGGGTCGGCAGCATCTTGACGGCGATCATCTCGCCCGGCCGGATCGGGGTGACCATCATCTGCTCGATGGTGCCCGACTCCTTCTCGCGCACGATGCTGGCGGCGGCGGTGATCACGCCGACCAGCATGCCGGCCACGGCGATCATCGAGAGCACCATGAAATAGCTGTAGCGGAGTTCCGAGTTGTACCAGACGCGGGGGCGGTACTCGATGGGCGGAACGGGACCGGGATGCGCCTGTTCCAGGGCGTAATTCTGCACGATGCGCTGGGCGTAGCCCTGGGCGACGCTGGCGGTGTTGGCGTTGGAGCCGTCCAGCAGCAGCTGCACCGTCACCGGCGCGCCGGCCGCCAGGCGTTTGGAAAACTCCGGCGGGATAACGATCGCCGCCAGCGCCTCGCCGCGGTCGAGCCGCGCCGCCAGCTCGTCGTCGCGCGCGGCGAGGTGCTCTATGCGGAAATAGCCCGAGCTGCGGAAGCGCTCCGCGCGCTGCCGGCTGTGGGCGGAACGGTCGAAATCGGCGAGCACCGTGGGCAGGTTCCTGACGTCGAAGGACAGCGCCACCGTGCATATCACCACTTCGATCGTGTACAGGAACAGCACCAGGGCCA
>DASVPF010000053.1:0-9293 GCA_036382965.1 Thiobacillus sp. | reverse complement strand
GGAGACGATGCGCGCGAGGTATTCGCCGGCGATGTCGTGCTGGCGGTAGCCGCCGTCGCCGTGCGCGAGGTCGTTGTTGAGCAGCCGCTCGCGCAGTTTCTGGATGGCGTCGCCCGACAGCGTCTCGCCGCCGAGCACCATGTTCAGACCGTTGTAGTCGGGTGGGTTGTGGCTGCCGGTGACCATCACCGCACTGTGGGTGCCGAGCTGATAGGCGGCGAAATAGGTCATCGGCGTGGCGACCATGCCCAGATCGACGACGCCGATGCCGGCCTTGCGGATGCCGCGCGCCAGCGCCGCGGCGAGATCGGGGCCCGACAGGCGGCCGTCGCGCCCGATGCAGATTTCTTTCTGGCTGCGTGCCACGGCTTCGGAACCGATGGCGTGGCCGATGGCCTCGACGATCTCCGGCGTGAAGGTCGTGCCGACGATGCCGCGAATGTCGTAGGCCTTGAAGATTTCCCTGGGGTATTCCACTGCGCGCTCCCTTGTCGTTAATGGGGCGATTCTAACCGCGCTGCGTGGCGAAATGCTGCATCAGCCGTGGGCTGCCAGTCGGTGTTGCCGGGGAAGGGACGAACGGAAAGGCGACGTGGCCGCCTTTTGGCTGCGCCGGCGTGACCGCAGGAGAGACCCCCTCAGCCTACGACCGAGGTCGCTGCGGCGCGGCGCAGAACCCGATGCGATGACGTGCCCGCACGCCCACCAATGCAATTCCCACGAGCAGCAGCGCCCAGGCCTCGGGTTCCGGTACGGCCTGGGCCATGACCCCTGCCATGGCCGCGTGCCAGGGCGTGGTGGGATGCCCCAGGTTGTCCCAGAAAAGATGCGTGTTCTGCACTGCGGGGTCGCTTGAGCAGGTGGATACCGAGATGGAAAACCCGACCACCGCGACGGTTGCGCATGGATTAAGCAGATCGCTGAATCCGTAGCTCGCCGGGTTGCTGAAGATTGCGTTATTGATCGAAAGCACGTCTGCTTCATAAAGCGTAGCGTCGAAACCGGGTATGGCGCGATGATTGTCGAGCATGGTCGAGAGTGCGGTGCTGAAGTTCGTGCCCAGGCCATCGATATCCGGGAGGTTGGGAACAAGAATATTGCGCGCGCCCAGCCCTTCGAGCTGATCCACCGCATAGCCGATATTGCCGACCATGCCATCGACAAGCTGCGTGGCGGTCGTGCCGGCAGGATTGTCCATCCAGTTGTAAATATCGTTCGCTCCTGCCCATACCAGATAAAGCGCGTTGACGTCCGCGCTTCCTCCGGCGACATAGGTATCGATTTCCTGTTTGACGCCACTAAGGCCAGGGAGGCCGAACTGGGTGCCGATCCGATTGGCGGTGCCGGTTGTGGCGCCTCCGACCGCGTAACTGGTCAGCGGGATATTGCCGAGACTTTGAGCAAGGTAGTCGACCGCGATCGGGCCGTTGGAGAAGCGATGGTTGTAGTAATCGGCAGTGGGGAACAGACCGAAGGTCGCTGCGTACACCGCGCCGGTATCCGAGAGGCTGTCGCCAAACGCGATCAATTGCGTGAATGCGCTTGCCGGCGTGGCGTTTGCGAAGAGGCCGGTGAAACACGCGGCGGCGGCGAGACGAGAAAAACCATTCATGCGTGCCTCCCTAAGCTGCCGCGTTATCGCCAGAAGCCGCGACGCAACGGGGTCGGGGGTAAAAGGGGCTTGATGCTTACGTTGCTGTCCTGATGGTAGACGGCTGCTGCGGTCTGAAAACTAGCAGGCTAGCGAGTAAAGTCAATTTTTCCGGGAGGAGGATTTGGATAGATTGATAGCGGCCGCCGACGCGAAGAATTCGAGCAAACGTTGCGGCAGCCAGTCGATATTGCCGGGGAAGGGGCCCGATGGAAAGGCCACATGGCCGCCGCTGTCGGGCTGTTCCAGCGTGACCGCCGGGGATGCTTCGGATAATGTCGGCAAGGCCCATGCCGGCAGGAAAGGGTCGTTCTTCGCATTGATGACCAGGGTGGGCACGCTGACCGATTTCAGCAGCGGCTTCGACGATACGCGGAACCAGTAATCGTCGGCGTCGCGGAATCCATGCAAGCGCGCGGTGACCAGCGTGTCGAATTCGCGGAAGGTGGTGGCGGCGGCGATCGCTTCGGCATCGAGCAAGCCGGGGAAGCGCGCAGCCTTGCGCAGGGCTTTGGCTTTCAGGGTGACGAGAAAGCGCGCGGTGTAGACGCGGCGGTTGAAGCCGCGGTCGAGCGTATAACCGGCGGCGGTGAGATCGAGTGGCGCCGAGACGGCGGCGGCGCGCTCGACCAGCGTTTTCGCCGCATCGCCCGATTCGCCCAGCCATTTCAGCAGCGCGTTGCCGCCGAGCGAGACGCCGACGGCATAGAGCGGCGCATCGGTATGCTGCGATTTGACGTGGCGCAGGATGCGTTCGACGTCTTCGCTGTCGCCGGCGAAATAGGCGCGCGGCAGGCGGTTGTCCGCGCCCGAGCAGCCGCGGAAATGCGCGATCACCCCGGTCCAGCCCCGGCGCCGGACGGCGTGCATCAGGTCGCGCGCGTAATGGCTGGCGGAGCTGCCCTCCAGGCCGTGGAACAGGACGACGACCGGAGCATACGACTCCACATGCACTTCAGTGCGTAGTGGATCGGAGCACCTCTCAAGGGGATATTGAAAAGAATCCTTGAGGGCGTGTGCTTCTCCGTCCACCCAGTCGAAATCGAGAAAGTCGCCGTCGGCGAGTTCCAGCCGTTCGCGCCGGTAGGCGATGGACGGGACGCGGATGAACAGGCTGCTGTAGATGGTCTGCAGGTGGCCGCCGGGCAGCCAGGCGGGGGCCCGGTAGGTGGAGGGATGCACCGCCATTCAGTGCAGTACGACCGGCGGCGTCCGTTCGGGCGGGGTGCCGCCAACCTGGAGTGGCGCGGCGTGATGCAGCACCATGTGCCAGCCGTCGGTGTCCTTGCGATACACATTGGTCGCCAGAATCGGCGGGCGCGGCTCAGTTTCCTGACCGATGACCAGGTATTCGCGCACGATGCGGATGACCTGGCCGGCGCCGCGTATTTCGTGCGCGAGTTCGACCCGGATGCGGAATTGTCCGGCGGCCTCGAACAGGCTGCGCCACCCGGCCGCCACCGCAGCGCGGCCGTTCAGCGGCGCTGCCAGCGGATGGATGCAGGCGATGCCGTCGTCGCTGGCCCACACCCCCATCATGGCGTCGAGCGAGCGTGCCTCGAAGGCGGCGTAGAACGCGGCTTCGGCGGCTTCGGGGGTGTCCGGAAACATGACAGGGGAGACAGTCTGCAAAATCCAAAGCATACCCAAAACCGGGGTGGCATGGTTCTTGTTTATCAAAGAAGCAATCGCATCTTGTGCCGCATCGGCTAATGAATAAACCTGCTTCACGTCCGCTTCACCCGGCTCGTCAGTTCGTCGTGCTGTTGTTTATCGTCGTCGGCTTCTGGTACCTTCACTGGCGCCTCGGTACCTTCAATGAAATCCACCCGGTTTTCTCGCGCATTCTCTACGCGGCCGAAGTGTTCGGCTTTGTCACCGCACTGCTGAATGTGTTCATGACCTGGCGCCTGACGGTGCGTCGTGCGCCGCCGCCCGTCGCCGGGCTCAAGATCGACGTCTTCATTCCCACCTACAACGAAGACGTCGAGATGGTGCGACGTACCGCCCTGGCGGCGCGGGCGATGGATTATCCGCATCAGACATGGATTCTCGACGACGGCGCCCGTCCGGCCATGCGCTACATGGCCGCGTCGCTCGGCTTGCACTACCTGGCGCGAAGCGACAATGCCGACGCCAAGGCCGGCAATCTCAATCACGCGCTGCCGCATAGCCAGGCCGATTTCATCGTCACCTTCGATGCCGACCACGCGCCGCGCCGTGACTTTCTGGTCAAGACGCTGGGCTACTTCGCCGACGAAAAGGTCGCGTTCGTGCAGACGCCGCAGGATTTCTACAATCTGGATTCCTTCCAGAACCGAACTGATCCCACCCGCCGCGTTGCCTGGTCGGAACAGTCCTTGTTTTTTCGCGTGATCCAGCGCGGCAAGGATTACTGGAATGCCGCGTTCTATTGCGGCAGCTGCGCCGTGATCCGGCGTCAGTCTCTCGACAGGATCGGTGGCTTCGCAACGGGCACGGTGACGGAAGACCTCCATACCAGCCTGCGCTTGCACAAGCTGGGGTATCGCTCCGTGTACCACGACGAATCGCTGGCCTATGGCGTGGCGCCCGCCAAGATCGGGCCGTTTCTCAAGCAGCGGGTACGCTGGGGCGTCGGGGCCATGAACGTGTGGCGCAAGGAGGGCATTCTGTTCACGCGTGGACTCAGCCTGGCGCAGCGGGTCAATTATCTGGCTACGGTGCTGGCCTATTTCGACGGCTGGCAAAAGGCCTTCTTCTATTTCGCGCCGGTCTATGTGCTGATGGCCGGCGCCATGCCGATCGGCGTCGACGGCGGGGTATTCCTGTGGCATTTTGTGCCGTACATCGCACTGAACTTCCTGGCGTTCGAGGAGATTGCGCGCGGCTACGGCCGCAGTTTCCTGATCGAGCAATACAACATGGCGCGCTTCGCCAGTTTTGCCTGGTCGACGCTGGGCATGTTCAGGATCCGGACGCGCTTCGGCGTGACCGCCAAGAAAACCAGCGAGCGCTCGCCGATGCTGCCGTATCTGCTGCCGCAGATGGCGGTGATCGGTTTGAACGTGGCGGCGATCCCGGTCGGCATCCTGCTGTTCTATTCAGTGGGCCGTCTTCCGCAAGACGGCATGTGGGCCAACGTGGTCTGGGCAACGATCAACGCAGGGCTGGCGCTGATGGTCGTGCGCTTCACGCGTCGCCAGAGCGACAACCGGCGCGATGAATACCGTTTCCATTTTCCGGTTGCAGCGCGCCTGGGCGGTGTGTTGGGAACGGTGGACGATCTGTCGCCCAGAGGCCTGAGCTTTTACGGGTCGATCGGCGAGCCGGCGGTCGGCACGCGTTTGCCGCTGGTGCTGTATCTGCCGGACGGGCCGCTCCAGGCCGAACTCGAAATCCGCAGCGCCGTCTATGCCGAGCAGGGCAGCGCACGCTATACGCGTCTGGTCGGCGGGGCGTTTCACGGCCTGCCGCTGGCAGAAGAACAGCGCATCGAACAATTCCTGTATGGGTCGAATATCCAGCGGGAATTGAATCGCTATCAGGAAGACAGCCTCACGCCCTTGCAAAGGCTGGCCTGGGTACCCAAACCGGCGATTCCGCCCGCTGTCCGTTACTGGGCGAGCTGTGAAATCTCGCAGCAGGGCATGCCGACTTTGCAACAAATCGGATTGGCGGGTTCGCTCGCCAGAAAAGGCGAGGTCGAATTGCTGGTCAACCAGACACTCGATTCGGCGCATCCGCTGACCCTGGCGGTGCATTCCCGTTCGGGAATCCGGACCTTGCGGGCGAGCGTGGGCGAATCGGACGTCTTGCCCACGGGGGGAGGCACGCTCTATCGCTATCGCGCGCACCTGGAGGAATCATCAGCAGTCATGCGCGGCGAGCTTGCTGCCGTGGCTGCCTGATCGGGGGCATAATCCGCCCGCTGAAAGGGAAATCTCGATATGACAAAGCAATGGATTTGGTTGGCTGCCTGCATGACGGCCTTGCCCGCCGAGGCGCAAACCGGCGTTGCACTGGCGGGGCTTGAAGCAGGCAACGCGACGCATTCCGCCTATCTCGGCACGGTGCTGCCGCTGCCGGGCGGCGCGCTGGGCAAAGGCTGGGTGCAGCGCTACTGGCTGGATTACACGGCGTATCGCTACGAGAAGACACCGGGGCAGGATATCGATGCCAAGGTGACCGGACTGGAAGCGGCGCTGGGATTACAGGGCGGCTTGGGGGCGGACTGGTGGGCCGTCTATCTGGGCGGGCGTTACGGCAATACCCGGCTGAGCCCGGACGATCCGGCCAACGAGAATCGCGGCGGCGATTTCAGCATCAAATTGCAGCTGGAAGGCGAGAAGGCCGTGTCGCCGGCATGGCGCGTCAACGGCATTGCGAGCTATCTGATCGGACAATCGAATTATTGGGTGCGGCTGCGCGCGCAAACTGCGTTGGACAACCAGCGCTTGCTTGGCCCCGAACTGGTTGTGCAGGGCGATCCTTTCTACCGTCTGGTCAAGCTGGGCGTGTATGTCGGCGGCATCAAGCTGGGGCGCGATGCGGCGCTTACGGTGAAGGCCGGCGCCAGCAGGCTGAATTCGGATTCGGCTGGCGCGTATGCCGGCGTTGAATGGTACCTGCCGTATTGACCCGGCAGTACGTCGGTCGGCGCTGGATCCGAATATTGTGAATCGGCGACAACACAAAGACCGGACTGTGCAATAAAGAATGGGCGGTCTGGGCCGCCCATTTTCATTCCAGTTTCCATTCCGGGAAACGAACCTTTATCCAGCGACAACACGCCTGCGCATGCGCCAGACCAGTGCCAAGACACCCACGGCAAGCATGGGCGCAACGCCGGGTTCCGGTACCGCCGACACGCGTACATTGTCGAGTCCCCAGCTTTCGTCATCCATGCCCTGCAGCCCGTAGCCGCTGAAGTTGAGCGTGAGCTGATCGGTGTCGTGCGCAAACGCAAAGCTCAGCCGGTAGACCGAATCCATGACCTGTGAAGTATGCTGGATGCCGTCGGCAAATACATAGCCGAGGGAATAGGTCTCGGCAGCGCCGGTGAAAGCAGGATTGTTGGACAAGGGGCCGAAGCTCTGGCCGGCCGGGTTGCCGTTGCTGAAGGTCTTGTCCAGCAAGACGGGACCGCCGCCAACCGACACCTTGAAGGCGTCGTTGCCGTAATCGTAGGTGGTGCCGGCTGAACTGCCGTCCCATGAGCGGATCAGATAAAGATCGAAATCAAGTTGCATGCCGCTGTGAGCGCCCAGGCCTGCCAGCGAAAGCGAGACCGTATCATTTCCGAACTCGCCCAGGAAAGTGCGTGGACCGAACGGGTATGGCGTCGGAGTGTTCTCGGTCAGGGTCTGCGACCACTCGCTGCCAGCACCCGACTGGAAATCATTCTGGTAGACGACGGCTGCGATGGCGGATGGACCTATCGTCAAACCGGCAAGGCTGGCAGCCAGACTGAGCGTGAGTTTTGTAACGTTCATTTTCATTTCTCCTCCCGGAATTTTTAGTTGGCTGTTCTACAGCAAACTCTGTTCCAGTAAGCGGGCGCGTCAGTGGGACGCAGTTTCCCCGGCGGGGTGGAGCGGGATAACAGGCGAAGGAGGTGGGCCCGGGCTTGTCGGTGTGAACTGGCGGGCAGCCGAAGTGTTGTGATGTCGACGGGGATGTTGGCTTTTGCACGCCCCCGAATGGGGCGTACTCATGCAAGGGTGCGAACGGTACGGCCTTTGCGTGGTAGAGGCAGCGCTCAGTGCGAGCCGCCGCTGGGTTTGCCTTTCAGGCGATAAAGCGTACCGCAATAGGGGCAGAGCGCATCGCCGCGCGATTCGATCGGCAGATAGACGCGCGGGTGGGCATTCCAGTCCGTGTGCTGCGGCATCGGGCAATGCAGCGGCAGGTCGTCTTCGGTGACTTCGATGACGCGCTGGGTGTTGGTGTCCTTCCGGGAATTGACGCCCTTGGGGGAGTGGTCGGGTTGCTCGCTCATGTCGTACCCGCTTATTTGACCGGGGTGAGCCAGTCGGTGTGGGCGGCGGCGCGGCCATGTACGCAGTCGAAGTACATCGCCTGCAGCTTGGCCGTGATGGGGCCGCGCGTGCCTTCGCCGATGGCGCGGTTGTCGAGTTCGCGGATCGGCGTGACCTCGGCGGCGGTGCCGGTGAAGAAGGCTTCGTCGGCGGAATACACTTCGTCGCGCGTGATGCGTTTTTCGACCAGCGGCAGGCCGATTTCGGCGGCCAGCTGGACGATGGTGTCGCGGGTGATGCCTTCCAGTGCGCTGGTGAGGTCCGGGGTATAGAGCTTGCCGTTGCGGATGATGAAAACATTCTCGCCCGAGCCTTCGGCGACAAAGCCGTCGACGTCGAGGAGCAGCGCCTCGTCGTAGCCATCCATCTCGGCTTCCTTGTGCGCGAGGATGGAGTTCATGTAGTTGCCGTTGGCCTTGGCCTTGCACATGGTGATGTTGACGTGGTGGCGCGCGAACGAGCTGGTCTTGACGCGGATGCCGCGCTCCAGCGCTTCCTGCCCGAGATACGCGCCCCACGGCCAGGCGGCGACGATGACGTGCACCGACAGGTTTTTCGCCGAGATGCCCATGGCTTCCGAACCGAAGAACGCCATCGGACGCAGGTAGCCGGATTCGAGTTTGTTCTCGCGCACCACGGTGCGCTGCGCTTCGGAAATCGTGGCTTTGTCGTAGGGCATTTTCATGCCGAGGATGTGGGCGGAACGGAACAGCCGGTCGGTGTGTTCCTGCAGGCGGAAGATCGCCGTGCCCTGTTCGGCCTTGTAAGCGCGCACGCCCTCGAAGACGCCCATGCCGTAGTGCAGGGTGTGGGTGAGGACGTGGGTGGTGGCGTCGCGCCAGGGAACGAGCTTGCCGTCGTACCAGATGACGCCATCGCGGTCGGCCATGGACATGGTGAAGAGTCTCTTGCGAAATGGAAAACGACAATTTTACCGGAATCCGGGCGCGTACGATCTTTCATGGGCGTGGGCCCATGGCAAACCGGCGCTTCCTTGTGGCGTTGTCAGTCGAACCTTATTCGCGGCGTCAAAGATACGACTTGGCTTCTTCCCCGGGATTGGGCAGACCGGCCAGCCGCCAGGCTTCGCGCGGGCTGGGAAAGAGATGGTGCATGCAGTCGGCATCGCTCTGGCCGGTGAGGTGGCAGACATGGCTCAGCGCGGTAATGCTGCCGTGCTTGGCAAATTCGTGCCGCAAGGTGTGCAGCAGGCCAAGCTGCAATTCGTTGAGTTCGCCCAAGCCGTCGGTCTGGGCAATGCGGTCGGCCAGGCCCTCGCTCCACATGGCCGGGTCGAGCAAGAAGCCGTCGGGGTCGAAGATGGCGGTGCCAGGCGTGTTGAGCCGCGTGTGCATGACAGGCTCCCTTTGGTTACGTCCTGGTTAAGGTATAGCACCCTATCCGCAATCAGCCAGACGGGGGGGCGAGCACCTCGTCCTCCGCCTGCGGCCGCCCGAAATGGTAGCCCTGGGCGTAATCCACGCCGAGCCCGGTTATCCATTGCAGGATGGCCGAGGTCTCGACATATTCCGCCACCGCCAGCTTGCCGTAACCGTGAATCGCCTCGACCAGGGCTTTCACGAACAGGCGGTCGTCCTCGCTGTGATCCAGCGTGCGGATGA
>DASVPF010000052.1:0-2747 GCA_036382965.1 Thiobacillus sp. | reverse complement strand
AGCAGTTCGGGCTGGTCGAAGGCGGCGATCAGCCGGCTGGCGAGCGGGAACTCATGCGCCAGCGCCGGCACCGTGAAACGCCGCACGTTGCGCAGCACGGTGAGGATGTGCTCGTCGACGGTGTAGACGTGGAACAGGTCGTGCTGCATCTGCCCGATGATGCGGCCGAACGCCGGGATGTAGCGCCCAAGCAGGCCGTAGCGGTGCATCATGCGCAGCGCGCGGGTGATGCCGACCGGCTGGCGCAGCAGCGTCATGAACAGGGTGCGGTGCAGCGGGTTGGCGCGAAAGGCGGCGTCGATACGGGTGCTGCCACGCCATAGCGCGCGCAGCGTGGCCGGCTCGAATCCGGCGAGCGCCGGGTGCCGGGCGAACACGATGAAGGCGCGCAGCAGGGCGTCGGGTTTGCGCTCAAAGAGGTCGGGCGCGCGCGCTTCGAGCAGGCTGGCGCGCAACTGGAAATCGGCGTCGATCGGCTGCGGCGGCGCGGTCACCGGAAACAGCCGCACGCGCAACGACTGGATGAGGATGTCGTTAGCGCGCTGGATCAGCTTGGCCGCGCGGTAATAGCCCTGCATCAGGCGTTCGCCGGTACGCTTGTGGGCGGTGGCGGCGAACCCCAGGCGGGCGGCGAGATCGCTCTGGTAATCGAAGGCGAGGCGGTCTTCGCGCCGGCCCGCCAGGAGATGCAGATGGATGCGCAGCGTCGACAGCGTGCGTTCCTCGCGCGCGATGCGGCGCGCCTCGGCGTGGGTGAGCAGGCCGGCGCGCGCGATGCCGCTCCAGCCGCCCTGGATGCCGCAGGCCTGCGCCAGCCAGTGAATGGTGTGCAGATCGCGCAGGCCGCCGGGACTGTCCTTCAGATTGGGCTCGAGCTTGTAGGCGCTGTCGTCGAAGCGCGCATGGCGTGCCTGCTGCTCGGCGAGCTTGCCGTCGAAAAAATGCTGGGCGTCGAAGCGTGCCTGGAAGCGCCGGCCGAACGCGTCGAACAGGCCGCTGGCGCCCCACACCGGGCGCGCTTCCAGCAGGTTGGTTTCCACCGTGATGTCGGCGTCGGCCTCGGCCAGGCAGGCCTCGACGGTGCGCACGCTGTGGCCGATTTCCAGTCCGACGTCCCAGCACGTCCGCACCCAGTGCTCCAGCGTGGCCTGCTGTGCGGGCGTGGGGGCGTGCGGCAGCAGCAGCAGGGCGTCGACGTCCGAACCGGGAAACAGTTCGCCGCGTCCGTAGCCGCCGACGGCGGCGAGGCAGAAGCTGGGCGGCAGCGCGAGCCGGACGCTGAGTTCGCCCAGCACGTCGTCGACCAGCGCGGCGTGGCGGGTCAGGTAGTGCGCGGCGGCGGGCTTGTCGAGGAAGGCCGCCGCCAGTTCGGCGCGGCCGGATTTGAGCCGCTCGCGAAGATCGGCGAACGGCGGGGCGCTCACGCGGCGTGAAGAATGCGGTCGGGAACGGCCGGGGTGCCAGCCGATACGGTCAGCACTTCGTAGCCGCTGTCGGTGACCAGCACCGTGTGCTCCCACTGCGCCGACAGGCTGCGGTCCTTGGTGACGATGGTCCAGCCGTCGGCCATCTGGCGGATGTCGCGGCGACCGGCGTTGATCATCGGCTCGATGGTGAAGGTCATGCCCGGTTCCAGCAGCAGGCCGGTTGCGGGCTTGCCGTAGTGCAGCACCTGCGGATCCTCGTGGAAGTTGCGGCCGATGCCGTGGCCGCAGAATTCGCGCACCACGCTGTAGCCGTGGTTCTCGGCAAAGCGCTGGATGGCATGGCCGATGTCGCCCAGCCGCGCGCCCGGCCTGACGTGGGAAATGCCGACCCACATCGCTTCGTAGGTCACCTGGATCAGGCGCCTGGCCTGGATCGATATTTCGCCGACCGCGAACATGCGGCTGGTGTCGCCGTGCCAGCCGTCCTTGATGACGGTGATGTCGAGATTCACGACGTCGCCGTTCTTCAGCACCTTGTCGCCCGGCACGCCGTGGCACACCTGGTTGTTGACCGAGGTGCAGATCGACTTGGGATAGGGCGTGTGGCCGTTCGGCGCGTAGTTCAGCGGCGCGGGGATGGTGCCCTGCACGTTCACCATGTAGTCGTGGCACAGGCGGTCGAGTTCGCCGGTGGTGACGCCGGGTTTGACGAAGGGCGTGATGTAGTCGAGCACTTCCGAGCCGAGCCGGCCGGCGATGCGCATGCCTTCGATTTCGGCGCCGGTTTTGATGGTGACAGTCATGAAACGGGTCGGTGGGGATAAAGCCGCATTCTAGCGCGCCGGAACGTGCCGCACGCACCTGGCAGCATCATAAATGGGGTTCATGCTAGCCTATCGGCTCTGAATTCATCTCGCATGACAACCCATGGCCCGTCTTCCCCGTTACGTCATCCCCGGATAGCCGCAGCACATCATCCAGCGCGGCAACAACCGGCAGGCCATCTTTGCCGTATCGATATCGTGTCTGACCCCATTTATTTCCATTTATTTCGGCAGCGGTCACCTACGGTGCGGTTCTGGATGGCCCACCAGAGTGCTATCGCCGCATGCGATAGACAGAATACGAAGGTAGGGTTTGTGGCTAGGCTCTTAACTCCTCCGCATCTGATGGGCATCTCTTTGTTGGCGGGGATGCTCATGACGGTTGGATGCAGTAGCCAACGATATGACCGGAATTACTGGCATGAGAATTTTATAAGTATCTTGCGCAGCAGGATTGGAAGTAACTTTGATAAACGTGGGGGATGGGGGGATCCAA
>DASVPF010000051.1:0-2426 GCA_036382965.1 Thiobacillus sp. | reverse complement strand
TCTTGCCCGCCGTGGCGCGGATTATGGGGTGCGCACGGGCGCGGTGGACGTCGACCTGGCGAGCGTGATGCAGCGCAAGAACGCGATCGTGAGCCGCTTCCGCGACGACGTGCAAAAGACGCTGGAAGGCGCGGACAAGGTGGAACTCATTGCCGGGCACGCCGCCTTCGACGGCCCGCATGCCCTGAGCGTGCAGCTGAATGCGGGCGGCAGCCGCCGCCTCGCTGCCGGCACTGCAAGTGGCATTGGAGACCGGATTCGGCGCGCTCCGGGAACGCGCAGAGACGGGGGGCAATGCCCCTCCTCCGGGACAGGAACTTGCGGGATTCGACAAGTCCGCCATCGAGCAGATCCTCCGCATTCTGATCGAGATCGAGCGGGAAGAACTGGACCAGCTGAAAACGCGCGAAACGGCGCGAATCCGTGACCAGAATCTGTCGTTTGCGCTGCTGGCAATCGCCGGACTGTGGACGGGCCTGGCGCTGCTCGGGCTGTACCGGGAAACCGGTCGCCTGATCCGGGCAGGCATCCAGGCCGAGCAGACGATCCGGCAACTCAGCCTGCGCGACCCGCTGACAGGTCTGGCCAACCGGCGCTTCCTGCAGGAAAACGAAAAGCATCTGATCGCCGGCGCAAAGCGCGCGCGGACACCGATGGCGGTCCTCGCCATCGATCTGGACGACTTCAAAGCGGTCAACGACCTTTATGGGCATGCCGCCGGCGACGAGGTTCTCGTGACCTCGGCGGAACGGATGAAGCAGCTACTGCGCGAGGCGGATGTGATCGCCCGGTTCGGCGGCGATGAATTCGTCATCGTGCTGGCCCAGGTCGACGGTGCGGAGGCGGCGCGCGAGGTCGCACGCCGCGTGGTGGATACGCTGAGCCAGCCCATCCCGCTTGCCGGCGGGGGAACGGCACACATCGGCGCGTCGGTGGGGATCGCCATGTGCTGCGCGGCCGGCGAAACGCTGGACGAGCTGCTCAAGAAAGCGGATGCGGCGCTGTATGACGCGAAACGCGAGGGCAAGAGCACGTATCGCGAAGCCGATGCGGCGGTTGGGTGAAGGGTGAAGGGTGAAGGGTGAAGGGGCGTAGCGGATGGTTTCAAACCTGGCGATGCCGATCTACATCCTTATTCGATTATTGTGTCTGGATTCCGGTGCCAGGCGCGCGTTGGCTTTGGCGATTCAGTCGATTTGGAGTTTCCTTCATGGCGCACGACCACCAGCACGACCACCCTCACGAACATCACGGGCATGGACACCACCATGGCCCCGCCAGCTACGGGCGCGCCTTCGCCTTCGGCATCGCCTTCAACCTGGGCTTCGTCGGCGTCGAAGCGGTCTATGGCTTGATGGCGAACTCCATGGCCCTGATTGCCGATGCCGGGCACAACCTGAGCGATGTTCTGGCGTTGGCCATGGCCTGGCTCGCCAGCCTGCTTGCGCAACGCAAACCGTCGCGCCAATTTACCTATGGGTTGCGCAGCAGTTCCATCCTGGCGGCCCTGGCCAATTCCATGCTTCTTCTGGTCGTCTCCGGCGCCATTCTGTGGGAAGCCATCCAGAGAGTGTTCAGGCCGGAAACGGTGGGGAGCGGAACCATCATCTGGGTCGCAGCCATCGGGATCGCCATCAACACGGCAACCGCCCTGATGTTCATGCGGGGACGCAAAGACGACCTCAACATTCGGGGCGCCTTTCTGCATATGGCGGCTGATGCGCTGGTTTCGGCGGGCGTGGTGGCGGCCGGCCTGGGCATCATGCTCACCGGGTGGGCATGGCTTGATCCGCTCGTCAGCATCCTCATCGTCGGGGCCATCCTCTGGAGCACATGGGGTCTGCTTGCAGACTCGGTCAGCCTGAGCCTGCATGCCGTGCCGCCGGGGATCGACGCATCGGCCATTCGCCACTATCTGGCGTCCCTGCCGAACGTGGCCGAAGTCCACGATCTCCATATCTGGGGCATGAGCACGACCGAGACCGCCTTGACCGCCCACCTGGTGATGTCAGGCTGCTACCCCAGCGATGCGTTTATTGCCGAAGCCGTCCACGCATTGCACGAGCGCTTTCAGGTGGGGCACGCCACGCTCCAGGTTGAATCGGGCGATGGGCTTTACGCCTGTCCCCTCGCGCCCGAGCACGTGGTCTAGCACGCCGACGGAACGCTAACACACGCTATCAAGGTGAATGCGTGGGCGGTCGGTGCATGTGGCCATCATAAAATAATTTCGAGCCTGTCCCGCCTACCCCATTGATTCTGTAAGGCGGTCATAGCCGTCGTAGGCGAGGGAGCCAGTCGGGGTGCCGAAGGCGGTGTTGCTGTTCTGGTTCCTCACGCGGTATTCGGCCTTCTGATACAGCCAGTTGAAAAGGGTTGCGTCCCCTTTACCCCGTCCAAAAAGGGTTGCGTCCCCTTTACCTCCT
>DASVPF010000050.1:0-12269 GCA_036382965.1 Thiobacillus sp. | reverse complement strand
GCTGTTCAGCTGCTCCTGGTAGTCGTCCCACAGCGGCATGCGCCAGACGCGGTCCCAGGCCTGGTCAGCAGCATGCTCGATTTCGCGCGCCAGCGGATCGTGGTTGCTGTAGAGCGCGCTGGGGTGGGCGCCGAGCGCGATCACGCACGCGCCGGTCAGCGTCGCCAGATCGACCACTGCGTCGGGCTCGAAGCGTTCGGCGTAGGTCAGCGCGTCGCACAGGATCAGGCGGCCTTCGGCGTCGGTGTTGAGGATTTCGATGGTCTGGCCGGACAACGATTTGACGATGTCGCCCGGCTTGTTGGCGTTCGCATCCGGCATGTTCTCGCACGCCGGGATGAGGCCGACGACGTTGAGTTCGAGTCCCAGCTCGCCGATCGCGCGGAAGGCGCCGATGACCGCGCCGCCGCCGCTCATGTCGTAGTTCATTTCGTCCATTTCGGCGGGCGGCTTCAGCGAAATGCCGCCGGCGTCGAAGGTGACCGCCTTGCCGACCAGCACCACGGGTTTGTCGCCTTTCTTGCCGCCGTCATGTTTCAGCACGATGAAGCGCGGCGGCTTGTCGCTGCCCTTGCCGACCGACAGGAAGGAGCCCATGCGCAGTTTCTCGCACGCGGCTTGATCGAGAATGTCGCAGCCGAAGCCGTGGGTTTTCGCCACTTTCTTCGCCTCGGCGGCCAGATACTCGGGCGTGCAGATGTTGGACGGCGTGTTGCCCAGATTCTTAGCCAGACCGATGCCATGGGCGATGGCGAGGCCGCGCGCGAGGCCGAGGTCGCCGAATTTCAGTTCGCCGCGCCGCGAAACGGCGAAGACCACGCGCTTGAGCGGGCGGCGCGTTTCGTTCGACTTGCTCTTCATGCGGTCGAAGCGATACAGCGCATCGTGGGCAGTGATCGTCGCCTGCTCGATGTTCCAGGTGACGTCGCGTTTCTTCACCGGGATTTCGCTGAGGGTGATGACGGCTTCCATCGAGCCGGTGTCGCGCAGGGTCTTGACCGCGCCGGCGATGGCGTCGCGGTAGGCTTTTTCGTGGAAGTCGCGTTCCTTGCCCAGGCCGACTAGCAGGACGCGGTCCGCTAGAATGTTGGGCACCTTGTGCAGCAGCAGCGTGCTGCCGGCCTTGCCTTCCATGTCGCCGCCGCGCAGGATCTCCGACAGGTAGCCGTCGCTGGCGCGGTCGATGTCGATCGCGGAGCCCGACAGCTTGCGGTTTTCGAATACGCCGACGACGACGCAGGCGGTGCGCTGCTTTTCGGGCGCGCCGCTTTTTATGCTAAATTCGAGTTCGATTTCCTTGTTTTCCATGTCTGTGCTCAAAAAAATACAATTTGTCCCTGCGCTGCCGTCAGGCGTGGCCAGTTGGATAATCGCGCGGCCGTTTGGCGTTGCCGATGGGGCGATTATTGGCGCGGGCACAGCGGAATGTCAAAAGCCCGTTCGTCTCGCGAATGATTTCCCGGACGTCCCATGCTCTATCGCCGCGCGCTGACCCGGGAAATGGGCCTCACCGCCGGCGCCGTGCTGACGGTGCTGATTGCCATTGCCCTGGTGGTGCTGTTCATTCGGCTGCTCGGCGACGTGGCGCGCGGCGAACTTGCCAACGAAGCGGTCTTCGCTTTTCTGGGTTTTTCGCTGCTGTTCTTTTTGCCGGTATTGATGACGATTGCGCTGTTTGCCGGCGTGTTGCTGCCTTTGTCGCGCATGTGGCGCGACAGCGAAATGGTCATCTGGTTCAACGCCGGCCTCTCGCTCACGCAATGGATGCGGCCGGTGCTGACTTTTGCCGTGCCGTTTTCGCTGGTCATCCTGCTGCTGACGCTGGTGCTCAATCCCTGGGCGCAAACCAAGAAATTCGAATACCGCCAGGATTTGCGCAGCCGCAGCGAAAGTTCCATGATCGCCCCCGGCATGTTCGCCGAATCCAGCGTCGGCCAGCGGGTTTATTACGTGGAAGCGCTCAATCCGCTGACCGGCATTGTGCGCAACGTGTTCATGCAATCGCGTATCGACGGTCAGCTCGGCCTGGTGGTGGCGCGTGAAGGCATTCACACCCAGTTGCCCGACGGTTCGCGTTACCTGGTATTCAAGAACGGGCGCCGCTACGAAGGCAAGCCCGGCCAACTCGATTACCGCGTCGTGCAGTTCGAACGCTACTGGATGCGGCTCGACCCCGTCGCCCCCGGCGACAAGGAAACCGGGGTCCGCCAGGCACCGCTGCACGAACTGCTGGCCGACCCCACGCCGCCGGCGCGCGCCGAGCTGCTGTGGCGGGTGGGGGTGCCGCTTTCCGCGCTGGTTCTTGCCGTCATGGCCATTCCGCTCAGTTTCGTCAACACGCGAGCACGCCGTTCCTACGGGCTGGTGATCGCGCTGCTGCTGTATTTCGTCTACAACAATCTGCTGTCGCTGTCGCAGGCCTGGGTGGCGCAGGGCAAACTCAATCCCTGGGCCGGGATGCTGTCGTCGCATATCGTGATGCTGCTCGCCGTGGTTGCCCTGTTTACCCTGCGCAGCCGACAATCCATCCCACGCTGGAGGCGAACGTGAAGCTGCTTGCGCGCTATCTGGGGGGACAGGTGCTGATCGCGTCGGCGTTCGTACTGCTGGCGCTGGCGGTGCTGTTCGCGTTTTTCGACGTGATCCAGGAACTGGGCACACTGGGCAACAATTACGGTCTCGGCCAGGCCGCCGTGGTGGTGTTGTTCAATGTCCCGGGGCATCTGTATGAAATCCTGCCGGTGGCGGCGCTGATCGGCACGCTGTTCGCGCTGTCGCGTCTGGTGGGCAATTCGGAGTATGCCGTGATGCGCGTGTCGGGCCTGTCCAACTGGCGCGTGGCAGGCTATTTCAGCGTCATCGGCGTGTTGTTGTCGTTGCTGGTTCTGCTGCTCGGCGAATACGTCGCGCCGTGGTCGGAAGAAGCGGCACAGCGTTATAAATTGCTGGCCACCCGTTCGGTGGTGGCGCAGCAGTTCCGCTCCGGCCTGTGGGTGAAGGATGGCAGCGCATTCATCAATGTGCGCGAAGTCATGGCGGACAATACACTGCGGGGCATCGAGATTTACGGTTTCGACGCCAGCGGCCGTCTCGGCTGGATCCGTGCGGCCGAGCAGGGCATCTGGCGCAATGGCCAGGCCTGGGATTTGCAACGCGTGGTGGAAACGCGCTTTGACGAGAGCGGCATCCATGCCACCCGCACCGCACACCAGGACTGGCGGTCGATCCTCACGCCCGACATCCTCAGCGTGCTGCTGATCGCACCGGAAAAAATGTCGGCCCGCACTTTGTGGCGCTACGTCGACCATCTGAAGGAAAACAAGCAGAAAGCGACACGCTACGAACTGGCCCTGTGGTCGAAGTTCATCACGCCTCTGGTCATTCCGATCATGATGCTGATCGCCATGCCGTTCGCCATCCAGAGTCCGCGCGCAGGCGGGACCAGCAACAAGGTGTTCTTCGGCATTCTGGTCGGGCTCGGCTTCCATCTGCTGAGCCGCCTGTTCGGCCATCTTGGCTTGCTGAACGACTGGCCGGTCTTTGTGGTGTCGAGCCTGCCGCTGCTGATCTTTCTGGCGATCGCCCTGGCAGGCATCCGTTGGGTGGACCGCCGCTAAGCCCGTTGCCGCCGCGGCTTCACAAGCCCAGCGTCGTCGCTGACACGCTTGCCGGCGCGCGTTGCCACATGCCCTCGAAGCTTTGATGCAGGGCCGCCGTGCTGCCGGGGTCGTCCTCGTGCAGCGTGCCACGCGTCGCTGCCTTGTCGGCGCGCACCAGCATGCCGTGGCGGTCGGCCAGCACGAATGCCTGATCGGGTCGCGGCGCGTCGGGGTCGGCCTGACGGATCTCGAGGACGTGGCCGAAGTCGCGCATTAGTTGCATCAGGCGGGGGTGGTCGCGCGCCACGCGGCTGATGTCGTCGAGCAGCAGTTCGATGCGGCGCCCGCCGCCGGCCACGCACAGCGCACGCAGGGCGGCGAGTCGCGGCGCGCGGTCGATCTCCAGCAGGCTCAGGTCGTGGTCGTACACGCGCAACTGGCGCTGCGTGCCGGCCAGCAGGGTGTCGAAGGCGGCGCGAAATTCGGATGCAGTCTCGAAGGTGGTCATGCTGCGTCGATCTCCAGCCAGCCGGCTTCATACCAGACATACAGACGCTTGCGCAGCGCAGCGGGCAGCGGCGCCGCGAGACGGTGCCGGTCGGCCAGCCGGGTCAGTGCAGCGATTTCGTCAGCCGCGGGCGTGAACGCCTCGCCGTTGATGAAAAAGCGCTTGCCGGAAAACAGCAGGCGCGATTTCGGATTGAGCGCCACGCCGGTCTTGTCGGCCTGTTTGTCGAAGGCGGCGCGGCCAAGGGGCGTGTCCGGGGGATAGAAAAATACATTCGGCTTGGGCTCGGACAGGTAGCGACCGGAAAATTCGGCGACGTCGCGCTTGCTCCATTTGATGCGGGCGATCATGGCTTCGATCTGCGCCAGCATCGCGCGCCCGATTTCGCCGGGGTGGGCCTGCAGGCGCAGATTTGGATCGGCGTAACGGCCCTCCAGTGTGAGCGTGTCCTGCAGATGCATCAGGAAGCCATGCGCCAACTCCTCGGTGGCGGGCGCGCGAAAGCCGATGGAGTAGGTCGTGCAGTCGTCCTCGGCCACGCCGTAATGCGCGACGTGCGGCGGCAGATAGAGCATGTCGCCGGGGCCGAGCACCCATTCGTCCTCCGCCTCGAAGCAGCGCAGGATTTTCAGCGGCTGATCGTCCAGGATGGTCAAGTCGGTTTGCGCGCCGATCTGCCAGCGGCGATGCCCACGGCCCTGCAGCAGGAAGACGTCGTACGAATCGAAATGCGGCCCCACGCTGCCGCCGGGCACGGCGTAGCTCACCATCAGATCGTCGAGCCGGGCGTGCGGGATGAAATCGAAGTGGGCCAGGAGCGCGTCCGCTTCGGGCAGGACATGGTTGAGCGATTGCACCAGCAGCGTCCACTCGGTTTGCGGCAGGCGCCTGAAATCGCTTTTCCTGAATGGACCATGATCGAGCTGCCAGTGCGTGCCGCTGCCCTGGATCAACCGCGATTCGACGTCGTCGCGGCAGGCCAGTTGCCGCATCTCGTCGGGCGTCAAGAGGCCGCTGAAACCGGGCACGGCGTTGCGGATCAGCAGCGGGCGCTTGTGCCAGACATCGCGCAGAAAACGGGTGGGGCTGAGGCCGCCGAGCAGAGTCGTCATCATGAAAATAATTATAGCGATGCGGTTCGACGCCCCTGTTAAAATGCTGCCGAAACGATGCGGCGGAGTCGCCATGTTGAGAGCAGGAGACCGCGCGCCGGACTTTTCCAATCCGGACGCAGACATGAACATCATCGACTTGTCCCAGTTCCGGGGCAAGATCCTGGTGCTGTATTTTTACGTGCGCGACGACACTCCCGGTTGTACCACCGAAGCGATCGAATTTTCCGAACTGGAAAAAGACTTCGCCAAACTGGGCGCCACTGTACTCGGCGTATCGCGCGACGATTGCATCAAACATGGCGAGTTTCGCGACAAGCACGGCATCAGCGTGCGGCTGCTGGCCGACAAGGAACAGGCCACCAGCGCGGCGTACGGCGTGCTGCAGGACAAGGAAGTGGACGGCGTCATGCGTAAAAGCACGGTGCGTTCCACCTTCATCATCGACAAACAGGGCGTCATCCGTCACGCACTGTATGGCGTTTCCAGCCGCGGCCATGCGGCGGAAGTGCTGCAACGGGTTGCTTTAATGAGCAAAGGGGAACTCAAATGAATATCGGCAAAGACAGCGTGGTCACCATCACCTACATCGTCCGCGACATGGACGGCAAGCTGCTGGAGGAAAGCGACGAACCGGTCAGCTATTTGCACGGCGGCTACGACAATATTTTCCCGCTGGTGGAGCAGGCGCTGGACGGCAAGGCGGTGGGCGACACGATCGACCTCAAGCTGCAGCCGGCCGACGCCTTCGGCGAATATGAAGATGAGCTGGTGCGGCTCGAACCGCGCGAGTCCTTTCCCGCCGACATCGAAATCGGCATGCAGTTCGTCGGCTCGCCGGTCGACGGCAGCGAGGAAATGCTCTACACCGTGACCGACGTCGCCGCGGACAAGGTGGTGGTCGACGGCAATCACCCCTATGCCGGCCAGGCGGTGCATTTTCAATGCGTGGTCGCTGACGTGCGCACGGCGACGGCGGACGAGGTTACGCACCGCCACGCGCACGGCGCGCACGGCCACCATCATCATTGAACTACAGGCAAACGGCGCCGGGCTGTTAAAATGACCGGCTGATCTGTTTTCCATTACCGCTTGATGAAAACCACCTTCCTCGACTTCGAGCAGCCGATTGCTGAGCTCGAAGCCAAGATCGAAGAACTGCGCTTCGTGCAGGACGACTCCGCCCTGGATATCTCGGAGGAAATCCGCCGCCTGCAAAAGAAGAGCCAGACGCTCACCAAGGACATCTACGCCAAGCTCAATGCCTGGCAGGTGTCGCAGGTGGCGCGTCACCCGCAGCGGCCCTACACGCTCGATTACGTGCAGGGGCTGTTCACCGATTTCGTCGAGCTGCACGGCGACCGTGCCTATGCCGACGACGCTGCGATCGTCGGCGGCATGGCGCGCTTCAACGGCGAGCCGGTGATGGTGATCGGCCACCAGAAAGGCCGCGACACCAAGGAAAAGATCTACCGCAATTTCGGCATGCCGCGTCCCGAGGGCTATCGCAAGGCCTTGCGCCTGATGCGTCTGGCCGAGAAATTCGGGCTGCCGATCTTCACCTTCATCGACACGCCGGGCGCCTATCCCGGCATCGGTGCCGAGGAACGCGGACAGTCCGAGGCGATTGCCCGCAATCTGTACGTGATGGCCGAACTGCAGACGCCGGTCGTCTGCACCATCGTCGGCGAAGGCGGCTCGGGCGGTGCGCTGGCGATCGGCGTCGGCGACCGCATGCTGATCCTGCAATACTCGACCTACTCGGTGATCTCGCCCGAGGGCTGCGCCTCGATCCTGTGGAAGAGCGCCGACAAGGCCTCGGTCGCCGCCGAAACCCTGGGCATCACCGCCGACCGCCTGAAAGCCAACGGACTGGTCGACCGCATCGTCGAGGAACCCCTGGGCGGTGCGCAGCGCGACTGGGATGCCATGTTCCAGTCGATGCGCCGCGCACTGACCGATACGCTGGCCGAATTGCGCAAACAACCGGCGGACGCCTTGCTGGCCGCGCGCTACCAGCGCCTGCGGGCGTATGGAAGCTTCAAGGAAATCCCTGCCAAATAAGGCGGTTGCCGCACGCGTGGCGGACGTGCTCGCCCGCCACGTCCCGCCGCATGCGCGGCTGGCGCTGGCGCTTTCGGGCGGCATCGACTCGGTGGTCCTGCTGCACGCCCTGCTGGCGCTGCGCGAGCGACATCCCTTTGAGCTGCTGGCCGTGCACGTGCATCACGGCCTCTCCCCGCACGCCGACGACTGGGCCGGCTTCTGCGCGCGGCTTTGCGCATCGCATGCCGTGACCTTGAGCGTCGAGCGCGTGCAGATCGCGCGCGACGACGCGGCCGGAATCGAAGCCGCGGCGCGGCGCGAACGCCAGCGCATTTTTGCCGCACTGGACGTCGACTTTCTGCTCACGGCGCACCAGCAGGACGACCAGGCCGAAACGCTGGTATTGCAGTTGCTGCGCGGCGCCGGGCCGAAGGGGCTGGCAGCGATGGCCGAACTGCAGCGCCGGCCCGGCTGGCGGGCGGCGCAGTTGAGGCCGTTGCTGAATCTGGCGCGCGCCGATTTGCGCGACTACGCAGAGGCGCACCGCCTTGCCTGGGTCGACGACGAGAGCAATCGGGATACCCGTTACCGCCGCAACGCGCTGCGTCAGCAGGTGATGCCCGTGCTGGCGGCGCATTTTCCCGGCGCGGGGGGCACTCTCGCGCGCGCGGCAGCCTTGCAGGCCGATGCTGCCGAGCTGCTGGATGATCTGGCGCGGCTGGATGCGGCGGAAGCCATCGCGGGCGATCGTCTCGACTGTGACGCGCTGGCGCGTCTGACGCTGCCGCGCGCGCGCAACCTGTTGCGCCACTTCATCGAGCAGCATGGCCAGACGATGCCCAGTGCACGGCGTCTCGACGAGGCGCTGCATCAACTGCGGGACGCGCAGGCCGATGCGCGGGTGCGGGTCGGTCTGGGGCCGCTGGAACTGTGGCGCTTTCGCGGCGGCGCGTATCTGGTTGCGGCGGCGCCGGCTGCGGCGGCGCCGGTTCGCTGGCAGGGCGAGGCGTCGCTCCGGGTGCCGGCCGCTGGCGTCAGCGTACACCTGGATGCGGTCACCGGGACGGGTTTGAAACGCGCAGTGCTGGCGGCGAGCGCGGTCACGCTGGGGGTGCGCCGGGGCGGCGAACGGCTGCGGCTGCACGCGGGCGGCCCGCACCGCAGCCTGAAGAACCTGCTGCAGGAGCACGCAATCCCGCCGTGGCAGCGCGAACGCCTGCCGCTGATGTGGTGCGACGGACGGCTGGCATGGGCGGCTGGAATCGGTTTCGACGCCGACCTGTGCGCCGCGCCGGGCGAGCCCGGCGTGTTGCCGCGCGTCGAGCGGTAAGGGCGGCTTTCGTGGCCCGTGAGGCAAGACAGCCCGGGTGCGGCGTGCTATCCTAGCGGGCTGATTTTCATGGTTTTTTGAACGTTTTCTTATTATTTGTTTGTCCGGAGCATACACATGGCTGTTCAACGCACTTTTTCCATCATCAAACCCGATGCCGTCGCCAAGAACGTGATCGGCAAGATCGTCAGCCGTTTTGAGAGCAACGGCCTCAAGGTGGTGGCGTCGAAAATGAAGCACCTGTCGCGCCAGGAAGCCGAAGGCTTTTACGCCGTGCACCGCGAGCGTCCCTTCTTCAAGGACCTGGTCGACTTCATGGTGTCGGGCCCGGTGGTGCTGCAGGTGCTGGAAGGCGAAGACGCCATCGCCAAGAACCGCGCGCTGATGGGCGCGACCGATCCGAAGAAGGCCGAGGCCGGCACCATCCGCGCCGACTTCGCCGCGAGCATCGACGCCAACGCCGTGCACGGTTCCGACGCGCCGGAAACCGCGGCGATCGAGATCGCCTACTTCTTCCCGGCCTGCGAAGTCTACGCTGGCCGCTAAGCCGCACGCATGCCGCAAAACCTGCTCGATCTCGACCTCGAAGGACTGACCGCCTGGTTCGGCGAACTCGGCGAAAAGCCGTTTCGCGCCAGGCAGGTGTTCCACTGGGTGCATCAGGCTGGGGTGGCGGATTTTGCGCAGATGACCGACATCGCCAAAAGCCTGCGCGAGAAACTGCAGCAGCAGGCGGTGGTGCAGGCGCCTGCGATCAGCTTCGCGCACACTTCGGCCGACGGCACGCGCAAGTGGCTGTTCGACGTCGGGGTCGCCAACGGCATCGAGACCGTATTCATCCCGGAGGACGACCGCGGCACCCTGTGCGTGTCGTCGCAGGTCGGCTGCGCGCTGGAATGCACCTTCTGTTCGACCGGGCGGCAGGGCTTCACCCGCAACCTGACGGTGGCCGAGATCGTCGGCCAGTTGTGGGTGGCGCATCACAGCCTGAAAACCGAGCCCAACCGCACCGCGCCCGATCACGGCGCAGGCGAAATCTCCGAGCGGCCGGTGACCAATGTGGTGATGATGGGCATGGGCGAGCCGCTGGCGAATTTCGAGAACGTGGTGACCGCACTCGGCATCATGCTCGACGATCATGCCTACGGTCTGTCGCGGCGGCGGGTGACGGTGTCGACGTCCGGCCTGGTGCCGGCGATGGACCGGCTGGCCGAGCGCTGCCCGGTCGCGCTGGCGGTAAGCCTGCACGCGCCCAACGACGCCTTGCGCGACCAGATCGTGCCGATCAACAGGAAATATCCGCTGCGCGAACTGATGGCGGCATGCCGGCGCTATCTGGTACATGCGCCGCGCGATTTCATCACCTTCGAATACGTGATGCTGGCCGGAGTGAACGACCAGCCGGAGCATGCGCGTCAGCTGATCGAACTGACGCGCGAGGTGCCGTGCAAGTTCAACCTCATCCCGTTCAATCCGTTCCCGGATTCGGGCTACGAAAAGCCGCGTGGCGAGTCGATGCGCGCATTCCGCGAGATCCTGCAGGACGCGGGCCAGGTGGTGACCACGCGCAAGACGCGCGGCGACGACATCGATGCCGCTTGCGGCCAGCTGGCCGGCAAGGTGGCCGACAAGAGCGGCCGCGTGATGAAACGGATGCATAAGGAGGCGGCATGAAAAAATGGATCGTGATCGGTGCGGCCCTGCTGACGGGCTGCGCAGGCCAGCCCCCCATCGGGGAAGGCGGCGGGATCGCCAATACGCAAGCCGACAGTGAAACCCGTCAGCGTGCGCGCGCGTTCACCGATCTGGCCGGCGCCTATTTCACCCGCGCCCAGTACAAGGTCGCGCTCGACGAACTGCGCAAGGCCATCACCGCCGACAACCGCTACGGCCCGGCCTACAACATCTATGGCCTGATCTACATGGAACTGGCCGAAGACAAACTGGCCGAGGAAAATTTCCGCCGCGCCATCGACCTGGATCGCAGCGATTCCGAAGCGCGCAACAATCTCGGCTGGTTTCTCTGCACCCGCGGCCGTTACGACGAAGGCCTGGAGCAGTTCAGCGCGGCCTTGCGCAACCCCTTGTACACGCAGCCCGAACGGGCCATGACCAATGCTGGCCAGTGCGCCGAAAAGAAGGGCGATCTTACGTTGGCCGAAGCCAATCTGCTGAAGTCGCTCAAGCTGCAGCCCGACAATCCCAACACCCTCATTAAACTGGCCGGGCTGAATTTCCGTCAGGGCCGGCTGATGGAGGCACAGCGCCTGCTGGGCCGTCATGCCGAGCTGGCGCCGGCGACTGCGGAAAGCCTGGGGCTGGGCGTGCGGCTGGAACGCAAACTGGGCGACCGCGCCCAGGAAGCCGCCTACGGCCTGCAATTGCGCAAGCGCTTCCCCGATTCGAATGAAGCGCGGCTGCTGCTGACGGGGCAATACGAATGAGCGAAGGCAGTCAGGCATCGGTCGGACAGGTTTTGCGCGATGCGCGCGAAGCGCAGGGCATCACGCTGGACGCGGCTGCTGCACGGCTGCGCCTGATGCACCGCCAGGTCGAGGCGATGGAGACGGACGACTTCGAGAGCCTGGGGCAGCCCGTGTTCGCGCGCGGGTTCGTGCGCAACTACGCGCGCCTGCTGGGACTTGCGCCCGAAACCCTGCTGGCGCGCATGGAAGGCGCCCCGGCCGAGCCGACCGCAGTCAGCCAGGCCGAGCCGCCCCTGCCGCGATCCTGGCTGAGCTCGCCCTGGCTGATTCTGCTGCTGCTCGGCGTGCTCGCGGCGGTGGCCGTGCCGGTGGGGCTGTACTTCTGGCTCAACAGCGAGGTGGACGAGCGTCCGAACAAACCTGTCCCGCCCGCCGTGCAATCACGCCCGGCACCGGTACCCGTCGCTGCGCCGGTGCCGACGCCGCCCGCCGTCAAACCGCTCGGCGCACCTGCCGTGCCGGCGACACCCGTTCCGCCCGCCGCGCCAGCACCAGCGCCTGCCGAGGCCGGTGCGCCTGCCGCGCCTGCGGCCAGTGGCGTGCTGCATCTTGAATTTGGCGCCGAGGCCTGGACCGAGATCAAGGATGCGAGCGGACGCACGCTCCATCGTCAGCTCGACCCGGCCGGCAGCAGCGTGGATGTCCACGGCCAGCCGCCGTTCGACATGGTGATCGGCAACGCAGCGCAGGCGCGCATGACATACAACGGCCGTGCCATCGACCTGAAGCCCTTTGTCGATGGCACGGTTGCCCGCTTCACGCTTGAAGAATAGCCCCCTGGAAGAATCGATGTCTCAGATTGCCCGTCGCCCCAGCCGCCAGGTGCGGATCGGCTCCGTGCCGGTACCGGGCAGCGAGATGCCGATGTTGGCGTGCTTGGATTCGCCGGGGCCGTTGACCACGCAGCCCATCACCGCCACCTGCATGGACTCGACGCCGGGATACTGGCCGCGCCAGACCGGCATCTGGTTGCGCAGGTAGGTCTCGATGTCCTGCGCCAGTTCCTGGAACACGGTCGAGGTGGTGCGGCCGCAGCCGGGGCAGGCAGTGACCTGCGGGGTGAAGGCGCGCAGGCCCAGCGCCTGCAGGATTTCCTGGCCAACGCGGACTTCCTGGGTGCGTTCGCCGCCAGGCTCCGGGGTCAAGGAGATGCGAATCGTGTCGCCGATGCCCTCCTGCAGCAGCACG
>DASVPF010000049.1:0-2212 GCA_036382965.1 Thiobacillus sp. | reverse complement strand
GCCTGCTAGAATCCTTTTACAGCTTTATTTTCCGACGCCATGCGTACCGCACAAGTCACTCGCAACACCCTCGAAACCCAGATCACGGTCAGTCTCAATCTCGACGGCACGGGCGTTTCCAGGCTCGCGACCGGCGTGCCGTTTCTCGACCACATGCTCGACCAGATCGCGCGTCACGGCCTGATCGACCTTGACATCCAGTCCACGGGCGATCTGCACATCGACGCCCACCACACGGTGGAAGATACGGGGATTACGCTGGGCCAGGCCTTCGCCCAGGCGCTGGGCGACAAGAAGGGCATCCGCCGCTACGGCCACGCCTACGTGCCGCTCGACGAGGCGTTGTCGCGCGTGGTAATCGACCTGTCGGGGCGACCCGGACTGGAGTATCACGTCGACTACACTCGTGCACGCATCGGCGAATTCGACGTCGACCTGTTCCTCGAATTCTTCCGCGGTTTCATCAACCACGCGGGCGTCACGCTGCACATCGACAACCTGCGCGGGATCAACGCGCACCATCAGGCCGAGACCGTTTTCAAGGCGTTCGGCCGCGCGCTTCGCATGGCGGTGGAAGCCGACGTGCGCATGGGCGACGTGCTGCCGTCGACGAAGGGTGCGCTATGAGCGCATCGCAAATTGAGGTGGCTGCCCTGTGAGCGTTGACATCGCCGTCATCGACTACGGCATGGGCAATCTGCGTTCGGTGTCCAAGGCCATCGAACATGTCGCACCGGCAGCGAACGTGGTGGTGACGTCCGATCCTGCGGTCATTGCCGCGGCCGGGCGGGTGGTGTTTCCGGGGCAGGGGGCAGCGCCCGACTGCATGCGCGAAATCGAAGCGCGCGGCCTGCGTCAGGTGATCGTCGACGCCGCCCGCAACAAGCCGTTTCTGGGTATCTGCATGGGCATGCAGGTGCTGTTCGAGCACAGCGAGGAAGGCGACACAGCCTGTCTCGGCATTCTGCCCGGCACGGTGCAGCGCTTTCCGAACGAGGCGATGGTTGACGCGGCAGGCAACAAGCTCAAGGTGCCGCACATGGGCTGGAACAATGTCCATCAGGCGAATCCGCATCCGCTCTGGGTGGGGATCGAGGAGGGCGAGCGCTTCTATTTCGTCCATAGCTATTTCGTGCAGCCGACCACGCCCGATGTGATTGCAGGATTTTCGCATTACCCGTTCCCGTTCACCTGCGCGGTGGCCACGGCGAACATTTTTGCGGTCCAGTTTCACCCGGAAAAAAGCCAGAACGCCGGTTTGACGCTGCTGGGCAATTTTGTAACCTGGAATCCGGGTGAGCACGAAACCGCCTGCGATATGTCCGGCGCAGCCTGCGCCTAATTCTTTCTTCAGTACGACCAGCTGATTAGCCATGTTAATTATTCCTGCGATCGACCTTAAGGACGGCCACTGCGTGCGCCTGGAACAAGGCGAAATGGACCGCGCCACCGTGTTTTCCGAAGACCCGGCGGCCACCGCGCGCCACTGGAAAGCGCAGGGCGCGCGACGCCTGCATCTGGTCGACCTCAACGGCGCGTTCGCCGGCAAGCCTGTCAACGACGCGGCCATCCGTTCCATCGTCGACGCAGTGGGCGACGAGATGCCGGTACAGCTCGGCGGTGGTATCCGCGACCTCGCCACCATCGAACGCTATCTGGACGACGGCGTGCGCTATGTCATCATCGGCACCGCTGCGGTGAAGAATCCCGGCTTCCTGCACGAAGCCTGCGACGCCTTCCCCGGCCACGTGATGGTCGGGCTCGACGCCAAGGACGGCAAGGTTGCGGTCGAAGGCTGGTCCAAGCTGACCGGCCACGACGTGATCGATCTGGCCAAGCGTTTCGAGGGCTACGGCGTCGAGGCCGTCATCTACACCGACATCGGCCGTGACGGCATGCTGACCGGTGTCAACATCGAAGCCACCCAGCGGCTCGCGCAGGCGCTGTCGATCCCGGTCATCGCCCGCGGCGGCGTCACCAACCTCAACAGCGTCGCGGATGTGGAAACGGTGTGCGCCAAGCTCGTCCCGGAGGGCATCATCGGCGCCATTGCGGGGCGTGCCCTGTACGAGGGCAAGCTCGACCTCAAGGCCGCGCAGGCGGCGGCCGACAAGGCGCTCGGCAAGGCCTGACCATGCCGCTCGCAAAACGGGTGATTCCCTGCCTCGACGTCACCGCGGGCCGGGTGGTGAAGGGCGTCAATTTCGTCGCG
>DASVPF010000048.1:0-1559 GCA_036382965.1 Thiobacillus sp. | reverse complement strand
CGGTCCTCGATCTCGTGCACCAGGTCATGCGGCGAATAGGCATCGATGGCCGGATGAAACGGCTGGTTGATCGCCTTGTAGATCAGCAGCGCCTGCTGCAGCCGGTCGACCACGCCCTGGCACAGCAGCCTCGCCTCGTCGACCGTGGCATCGTGTGCCGGCTCGCCCTGCAGCGGAATGCGTTCGAGCGTCATCGAGAGCAGGCCGAGGTTGTTCTTCAGCTCATGAATCAGGGCCGCATAAAAATCGGTGCCGTCGAATTTCATCCGTGACCCGCCCTCCGGATGCCGAAGCGGTTTTCCACTTCCTTCAGGTTCAGGCGCAGCCCGGCGAGGCGCGGATGGCCCGGCGCCTGGCGTTCGGCTTCCGCGAGATGGCCGCGCGCGGCCTCGATCATCTGCTCGTCCATTCCGACCTGGTCGAGGTATTTGAAGATCACCCACACGGCGTTCATCATGATGCGCGGGTTGTAGGGCGCCTCGGTGCAGGCTGTCAGCAGCTTGTCGACGGCGGTGCGGTAGTCGCCGCGCTGCGCCAGCACCACGCCCTCGTTGTTGAGTTTGCGCACATCGGCGGTGGCCGAGGCCAGCACCGATGCACCGGCATCGCCGCGTCCGGCGTCGTCGTAGATCCGTCTGGCCTTGGCCAGCAGCGCCTCGCTGTCGTGCGCATTTCGCGCCACCTCGGCGACGAGGCCGTCGGCCTCGTCGTGACGGCCGCCGGCCATGCAGACGCCGGCGAGATCCAGCATCAGCTGCGCATCGCCACGGGTTCCCTCGGCGCGCAGGCTTGCCGCTTCATCCAGCGCCCTGGCCGCTTCCTTCAGGTTGCCGGCCCGGGTGTGCGCCATGCCCTGCGTCACCGCCATCACCAGCTTGCCTTCCGGGCTGGCTTGCAGGGTGCTCCTGTTTTTCTTCAGCGTGTCGGCGGCCGCCTTCAGGTCGCCCTGCTCCAGCTGCACCCGGCACAGGTTGCCGAAATCGCTGGGCGTGACGAAGATGGAATGGCGTCCCTTTTCCAGCGCGTTGGCATAGGCGGTGCGTGCGGTGTCCAGATCGCCGTTGCCGTAGGCGATCTCGCCGAGCTTCTGCTGCCGGCGAACGGTCTTGCCGGAAATGGCCACGCCTTGCTCCAGCGCGGCCTGGGCAGCCTGGGCATCCTTCTTCGCCAGACAGACGTCGGAAAGCAGGTCGTATGCGGTGACCATCTCCGGCGCCTGCTCCAGCACGTCCCGCAGTTCTTCCTCGGCGGCCTCGTCCTTCTTCTGCAGATGCAGGGAACGGGCAAGGCCCAGGCGCGCCCAGGGAATGGCACGCATCGCGATCACCTGCTGATACAGCGCCTCGGCTTCCTCGAAGCGGCCCAGGGTCACGAGCAGTTCGCCCTTGAAGCGCAGCGCGTCGACCACGTATTTCGGCTTGCTGCGGATCAGTTCGTCGCAGGCTGCGATGGCGGCGTCCAGTTCCTGGGCGGCAAAATGCCGGTAGACCTCGCGAAACGCCCGCTTGCGCAGCTGATGCTGGATCTCGCCGGCGTCTGCATGGCCGGCGGCCGTCACG
>DASVPF010000047.1:0-1967 GCA_036382965.1 Thiobacillus sp. | reverse complement strand
GGCGACTACGCCGCCCCACACACCCCAAGGATAATTCTTATTATATGCGTTGATCTAGCATGTTTACCGGGTAAAAATTGCAGTATCCTATGAGGATATTCGCGGCGGACAATGCGGGCGGAGAACGCCGGTCCGATTCATAGTATAATCGCCGCTGGATTTCACCAGGATGGCTGAACCGATCGTCTGCGCTGTGACCGTGAATTGGAACCGGGCCGGGGATACCCTGGCCTGCATCGATTCTTTGGTCCACCAGGAGGGCCTGGCGCCCCACATCATCGTGGTGGACAACGCCTCGAGCGACGACTCGGTGGACCGCATCCGGCAGGCCTACCCGCAGGTGGAGCTGATCCGCAGCGAGACGAACCGCATGTTCGGGGGCGGTAACAACCTGGGCATCCGCCGCGCCCTGGAAGCGGGCGCCGATACCGTGTTCCTGATCAATAACGACGCCACCCTGGCCCCGGATGGCCTGGCAAAGCTACTGGCCTGCGCCGCCCCGGACGTGGGCATCCTCTCTCCGCTGATCTATTACGCCAGCCGGCCCGAAGTGATCTGGTCCAGCGGGGGGCGCACGAACCCCTGGACCCTGGAGAAAACCGACGGCGCGCACGACCGGCCCGATCCCGGGGGCTGGCCCACTGCGGTGGAGCAGGATTTCGTCACCGGCTGCGGGATGCTGATCTCACGCCAGGCCCTGGAGCAAGTGGGCCTTTTCGATGAAGGCTTTCTCCATTATTATGAAGACTCGGACCTGTGCTGGCGCATGCGCCGGGCCGGGCTGCGCATCTTGCTCGTGCCGGCGGCGCACATGTGGCACAAGGTGGCGGTCAGCAGCGGCGGGAGCGATTCGCCGGATGAGCGCTACTGGATGGCCCGCTCCAGCATCCGCTTCTTCCGCAAGCACGCCCGCGGCCTGCAAAAACCGCTGGTCGCCTGCTGGCGGGCGGGCAGCGCGCTGCGCACCAGCCTGCGCCTGGCCAGGAATGGAAAGACGGCGGCGCTGCGCGCGTACTGGCGCGGCCTGAAAGACGGGTTAGCAGAGCGATGAGCTTGAAATCAAGGAAAGGAACCGCGCCCGCATCGAGAACGGCATCCAGGCAGTGACCGCGCTGGAGCGATTGCGCAGGAACCGCGACGACAGCGACGCACGCGCGCAGTTCGAGGCTCGCAAGGCCGACCTCGGCTTCGGCCTGCTGCTGAAGAAGTACATCGTCGACGTGTCGCAGGCCACGCCCGAGATGATCCAGCAGGCAGTCGACGACACCATCCCGCGCGTCGCCCCGCTGTTCTGGAGCTTCCGCCTGATGGTCGCGCTGGGCTTCTCGTTCCTCGTGCTGTTCAGCTTCGCCCTGCTCTATTCGGTGAAAGGCAACTTCATCGAGAAGACATGGCTGCTGCGCTGGGCGCTGTGGTTCATCCCGATGCCGTGGATCGCCGCCGAGCTCGGCTGGGTGGTCGCGGAATACGGCCGCCAGCCGTGGACGATCTATGGCGTGCTGCCGACCCATCTCTCGGTGTCAAACCTCTCGGCAGCGAATATCTACGGCTCCCTTGCCGGCTTCATCGCCTTCTACACCGCGTTGCTCGTCGTCGAGATGTATTTGATGACGAAATATGCGCGGCAGGGTCCGGCCAGTCTCGGCACCGGCAAATATCACGACGAACGAGCGGCCGGCGGCGCCCCGCCTACGGGCGCACCGGCGAACAATATCTAAGGAGCTGACATGGACTACGAGACCCTGAAACTCGTCTGGTGGCTGCTGATCGGCGTGCTGCTGGTCGGCTTCGCCGTCATGGACGGCCACGACATGGGCATGGGCGTGCTGCTGCCCTTCGTCGGACGCAACGACCTCGAGCGCCGCGCCGTCATCAACACCGTCGCCCCGCACTGGGACGGCAACCAGGTCTGGTTCATCACCGCCGGCGGCGCGATCTTCGCTGCCTGGCCGATGGTCTACGCGACG
>DASVPF010000046.1:0-3552 GCA_036382965.1 Thiobacillus sp. | reverse complement strand
CGAGGTCCAGGGCGTGCGCGGCGGCGGCCTCGCGCATGGTCACGCGCACCTCGCGGTGCTCGGTGCCGAGCGCGTCGGCGGCGAGGCGCGCGTAGGCGAGCTCGTCCTCGGACTGCGCGTCGTCCTCGGCGTAGCCGACGGAGAAGGTCTTGAGCGCGCCGCGCGGCGTCGAGCTCGTTATGCACCGAGGTGCCGGGGAAACCCACCGAGAAGGTGCGCAGCGGCTCGTCGACGCGCTGCGCCAGCAGGGCGGCCAGCAGCGACGAATCGACCCCGCCCGAGAGGAACAGCCCGAGCGGCACGTCGGCGCGCATGTGGATGTCCATGACGTCGTGCATCAGCGCATCGAAACGCTCGATCGCATCGTCGAGGCCGATATCCAGCGGGACGACATGCAGGGGCGACCAGTAGGCGTGCTGTTCGAACTGCAACGTGCGGGTGTCGATCCGCGCCAGATGGCCGGGCGGCAGTTTGTTCACGCCCTGCAGCAGCGTCTGCGGCGAACTGGTGAAGTTGGATTGCAGGAACCGGGCGAGGCCGTGCGCATTGACCTCGGGCGTGCCCAGCCAGGGCAGCAGCGCCTTGACCTCGGACGCGAAGGCCAGTCCGCGGCTGCCGTGGCAGATGTAGAGCGGCTTGATGCCGAGGCGGTCGCGCGCGAGGATGAGTTCGCCGCGCTGCATGTCGTGGAGCGCGAAGGCGAACATGCCCTGCAGGCGCTCCACGAACTGCATTCCCCAGGCCTCGTAGCCGTGCAGGAGGGTTTCGCAGTCGGAATGCGTAGCGAAGCGGTGGCCGAGCGTTTCCAGTTCGGCACGCAATTCGCGGTAGTTGTAGATCTCGCCGTTGGCGACCAGTGCGAGGCTGCGGTCCTCGTTGTAGAGCGGCTGCGCGCCGCCCTCCAGGTCGATGACGGCGAGCCGCGTATGCAGCAGGCCGACATTGCCCGCAACATGCCGGCCCTGCCCGTCCGGACCGCGATGGGCGAGGCGCTGCGCCATGGTGTCGAGCATGGCGGGCTCGACCGCGCTGGATGAAAGAATTCCCGCGATTCCACACATGACTAAAGCCTGACCACCCGATTCAATTGGACAGGCTCGGTTGCGCAGCCGAGCGGGATTTCATTTCGACCAGCCGCGCCGCTCGATTTCTGCCATCCGGCTATTGGCCGCGGCGACGAGTACCGGCACGAAACCATGCCCGGATTGCAATGCGCCGGCAAGCACTGTCGGGTCTTCCACGTATTCGTGAACCATCTGGTTTCTGAGCTTGCGCAGGGTCATCCATTCATCGGCCGGGACTATCAGTCCCAAACGCTCGGCCCTGTCCAGGTTGTCGATGGTCGAGGCCGGTGTTTCGCCCAGCGCGGTCAGAAGCACAGGCAACAGCTTGTCGCCAACCGTGTCCTGCAGCCGGCCGAACCTCCCGACAAAGGCTTCCACCCGCTCGGCCAGTTCGGCATCGGCTTCGAGCTGCCGGACCCGTTCCGTAGTGAATGGATCGGAAAAAAGCCGCTGATCCGTGGCGGCAAGGTGCTGGCATTCCCTGCGCACTACACGCATCAGAAATTGCAGTCGCAGGGCAATTTTCGGATCGAGCGTCATAGTTCCACGCCCTCCTTGAGGGCCACGTCATGAATGGGCAGACGCACAAGGTTGGGGGCGGCAAGCAGCACGTCAACTTTGCGGCCATGCATCAGCCGGGAAACCCTCGCCGACAGCCGCGCTGCCAGAAGCGCCGGGTTGGCGACCGGCTCGGGCAATTCGAGCACGAGATCAAGATCGCCGCCGCGCGCGCGATCGTCCAGCCTGGATCCAAAAACCCGCACACGGGCATGCGCACCGGCAATTTGCACCGCAAGCTGCTTGATGGCTCGGGTTTGTTGGGTAGTCAGACGCATGGGATGAACGGCCTATGCAATAGTGCACTCGCCGATTGCGGATGCAAACGCATTGATCACCGGCTGGATCAGGCTGCGCTTGAGCTTGAGCGCGGCCTGATTGACCACCAGGCGCGAACTGATGTCACCGATGTGCTCGACCGCGACCAGGCCGTTGGCCTTGAGCGTGCCGCCGGTGGAGACGAGGTCGACGATGACGTCGGACAGCCCGACCAGCGGCGCCAGTTCCATCGAGCCGTAGAGCTTGATGAGGTCGATGTGAACGCCCTTGCCAGCAAAGTGGTCGCGGGCGGCGTTGACGTACTTGGTGGCGACGCGGATGCGCGCGCCCTCTCTCACCGTGCCGGCGTAGTCGTAGCCTTCGCGCACCGCGACCATCATGCGGCAGCGCGCGATCTGCAGGTCGAGCGGCTGGTACAGCCCATTGCCGCCATGTTCGTTGAGCACGTCCTTGCCGGCGATGCCGAGATCGGCGGCGCCGTATTGCACGTAGGTCGGCACGTCGCTGGCGCGCACGATGATGAGGCGCACGTCGGCGCGGTTGGTGCCGATGATGAGCTTGCGCGAGGACTCGGGATTCTCGGACGGCGTGATGCCCGCCGCCGCCAGGAGCGGCAGGGTTTCCTCGAAGATGCGGCCCTTGGACAGGGCCAGCGTGATGCCGGGATTGCTCATGTCAGATATCTATTCAATGCACGCGCTTGATCCGTGCACCCAGCTGGGTGAGCTTCTCCTCGATGCGCTCGTAGCCGCGATCGAGGTGGTAGATGCGCTCGATGGTGGTCTCGCCCGCCGCCACCAGGCCCGCCAGCACCAGGCAGGCGGAGGCGCGCAGGTCGGTCGCCATCACGATGGCACCGTCCAGCCGCGGGACGCCGCGCACCAGCGCGGTATGTCCGGACACCTCGATGTTGGCGCCCAGGCGGCGCAGTTCCTGCACGTGCATGAAGCGGTTTTCGAAAATGGTCTCGGTGACGCTGGCCGCACCATTGGCCACCGTGTTCATCGCCATGAACTGCGCCTGCATGTCGGTGGGAAACGCCGGGTGCGGCGCGGTGCGCACGTCGACCGAATTCAGCCTGCCGTCGGATTCGACCTCGATCCAGTCGGCCCCCGCCTCGACTTTCGCGCCGGCCTCGCGCAGCTTGCCCATCACCGCATCGAGCGTGTCGGGCTGGGCGTGCGTGGTGCGCACGCGGCCGCCGGCCATGGCGGCCGCCACCAGGAAGGTGCCAGTCTCGATGCGGTCGGCCATCACCGAATAGTCGGCACCGTGCAGGGTGTCGACGCCGTGGATGGTGATGACGTCGCTGCCGGCGCCTTCGATCCTGGCGCCCATCGCCGTGAGGCAGCGCGCCAGGTCGACTACTTCGGGTTCGCGCGCGGCGTTTTCCAGCACGGTCGTGCCGTCGGCCAGCGCGGCCGCCATCATCAGGTTCTCGGTGCCGGTCACGGTGACGATGTCCATCACGATGCGCGCGCCGTGCAGGCGTTTGCAGCGCGCGTGGATGTAGCCGTGTTCGATCTGGATGTCAGCGCCCATCGCCTGCAGACCCTTGATGTGCAGGTCGACCGGACGCGAACCGATGGCGCAGCCGCCGGGCAAAGACACCCGCGCTTCGCCGAAGCGCGCCAGCGTCGGCCCCAGGACG
>DASVPF010000045.1:0-3028 GCA_036382965.1 Thiobacillus sp. | reverse complement strand
CGATCGCAGCAAGCTGATCGACCGCGCGGTGGAAAACCTGACCCATAAACTCATCGAGGAGTTCATCGTGGTCGCGCTGGTATGCGCCCTGTTCCTGTGGCACCTGCGTTCGTCGCTGGTGGCCATCGTCTCGCTGCCGCTGGGCGTGCTGACCGCGTTTCTCGCCATGCGCTACCAGGGCGTGAACGCGAACATCATGTCGCTGGGCGGCATCGCGATCGCCATCGGGGCGATGGTGGACGCGGCCATCGTCATGATCGAGAACGCCCACAAGCACGTCGAGGCATGGAAGCGCGAGCATCCCGGCCAGACGCTCCAGGGCGAGGCACACTGGGGCGTCATGACCGAGTCGGCCGTCGAGGTCGGGCCCGCGCTGTTTTTCTCGCTCCTGATCATCACCATTTCCTTCGTGCCGGTGTTCATGCTGGAGGCGCAGGAGGGCCGGCTGTTCGGCCCCCTTGCGATCACCAAGACGTATTCCATGGCCGCGGCCGCCGGCCTGTCGGTGACGCTGATTCCCGTGCTGATGGGCTACTGGATACGCGGCAGGCTGCCGGACGAAGCGAAGAATCCGCTCAACCGCGGGCTCATCCGCGCCTATCGGCCGCTGCTGGATGCCGTGCTGGCGCGGCCGAAGACGACGCTCGCAGCGGCCGTGCTGCTGTTCCTCACCGCGGCGTGGCCGGTCAGCCGGCTCGGCGGCGAGTTTCTGCCGCCGCTGGAAGAAGGCGATCTGCTCTATATGCCGTCGGCGCTGCCGG
Organism: Thiobacillus sp.; assembly: GCA_036382965.1. Lineage (GTDB taxonomy): Bacteria > Pseudomonadota > Gammaproteobacteria > Burkholderiales > Thiobacillaceae > Thiobacillus. The sequence continues at coordinate 2,267 of DASVPF010000045.1, read as the reverse complement.
GGCTGTCGGCGCAGAAAGCCGGCGAGTTGTTGCAGCAGACGGACCGCCTGATCAAGACCGTGCCCGAAGTGATGCACGTCTTCGGCAAAGCCGGCCGTGCCGAAACCGCCACCGACCCGGCGCCGCTGGAGATGTTCGAGACCATCATCCAGTTCAAGCCGCGCGACCAGTGGCGGCGGGGCATGACGCCGGACAAGCTGGTCGAGGAACTGGATCGCGCCGTCAAGGTGCCTGGGCTCGCCAACATCTGGGTTCCGCCCATCCGCAACCGCATCGACATGCTGGCCACCGGCATCAAGAGCCCCATCGGCGTCAAGATTTCGGGGGTCAATCTGGCGGACATCGACCGCATTGCACGGCAGGTCGAGCAGGCCGCCAAGACGGTGCCCGGCGTCTCGTCGGCGCTGGCCGAGCGGCTGGCCGGCGGACGCTATGTCGATGTCGATATCGATCGCGCCGCGGCCGCCCGCTACGGACTCAATATCGCCGACGTGCAAGCGGTTGTGTCCGGCCTGGTCGGCGGCGAGAACGTCGGCGAGACGGTCGAGGGCCTGGCGCGCTACCCCATCAACCTGCGTTACCCGCGCGAATGGCGCGACACCGTGGAGCGGCTGACGCAATTGCCCATCGTCACGCCCATGGGCAGCCAGATCACGCTGGGCATGGTGGCCCGGATCACGGTGACGAGCGGTCCGCCCATGCTGAAGAGCGAGAATGCCCGCCCCTCGGGCTGGGTGTATGTGGACGTGCGCGGCCGCGACCTGGCTTCGGTGGTGGCGGACCTGCGTCGCGCCGTGGCGCGCGCGGTCAGACTCGAACCCGGCATGAGCCTGGCCTATTCAGGACAGTTCGAATTCCTGGAACGAGCCAACGCGCGCCTGAAGCTGGTGGTGCCGGCCACGCTGCTCATCATCTTCGTCCTGCTGTATCTCACCTTCAGGCGATTCGACGAAGCCTTGCTCATCATGGCCACCCTGCCCTTCGCGCTCACCGGCGGGGTGTGGTTTCTGTATCTGCTCGGCTACAACCTGTCGGTCGCCACCGGCGTCGGCTTCATTGCGCTGGCCGGCGTATCGGCCGAATTCGGCGTGATCATGCTGCTATACCTGAAGCAGGCCTGGAACAGGCGAATCGACGAGGGGCGGGAAACCGATGCGGGCCTGCTCGAAGCCATACGCGAGGGCGCGGTGCTGCGCGTGCGGCCCAAGGCCATGACCGTGGCGGTCATCATTGCCGGCCTCCTGCCCATTCTGTTGGGCAGCGGCGCCGGCAGCGAAATCATGAGCCGCATCGCCGCGCCCATGGTGGGCGGCATGGTCACCGCGCCGCTCCTGTCCCTGTTCGTGATTCCGGCGGCGTACCGGCTGATGCGCCGCCGACACCTTCCTTCAGCCGCCAACTTACGAACCCAAGGAGAATGAAGATGAAAGCACTGCTTCCGATGATGATCGCATTGATGGCGGGCACGCCGGCGCTTGCCGCCGACATGGGCGACATGAAGATGGATGCCCCATCCAGCATGCGGGCCGAGGGCAAGCATCAGGCCGCGCAGGGGACAGGCATCGTGAAATCCGTTGACCCGGACAAGGGCACCATCACGCTCGCCCACGAAGCCATCCCCGCGCTGAACTGGCCCGCGATGACGATGCGATTCAAGATCGACAGGCAGCTCGCTGCAACCGTCAAACCCGGTCAGCACGTGACGTTTGAACTGATGGCCGATGGGATGGGCGGCACGGTCACGAAAGTGACCGCGTTGAAATAGATAGCCGAGCCGCTGCCCGAAGTTCCGAGGTGTGCGGACGGCCGGCAGGTCGTCCGCTTGACCCCGCATTTACCGGAACAGACCTGCTGCCTACGATGGGCATCAGGAAAACAGCCACACCATGAACGCAAGCAGATAAGATAGCGCCATGCATCCCGCAGCCGCGCGCCGATTCCTTTATTTCCTGCTGGTCACCCTGCTGATCAATGCGGGCGGTTGGACATTCAACCGCGAGGCAGTGGCGGATGCGCTTTTCGCCGGGCATCAAAGCGTCCCGGCAGAGGCGGCGGCGCAGTCTGTGCAAACGCCCCGGCATCATGGTGAGCTGCCCGGCAAGGCGCACTGCAACCATTGGTGTCACGCGGAGGGACATCTTCTGGGGCTGTTCGGGCAGATGCCCGGCGTGTCTTCGGAGTGCGTCGCGACCCTCTCCCCTCAAATCTCCCGGTTCATCCCCGAACCGGATTTCGAAGGCCTCTTCCGGCCACCGCGGCTCCTCTCC
>DASVPF010000044.1:0-4490 GCA_036382965.1 Thiobacillus sp. | reverse complement strand
AGTTGTTCCGCGCCCCCGACGATGCGGAGCAGCTGGCGGCCGCAAGTGAAATGGCGTTGTCTGCGGGCCTGCCGCTCGTGGCCGCGGGCGATGTCCACATGCACGTCGCCGAGCGCCGCGCGATGCAGGACACGCTCACTGCCATCCGCCTCGGCGTACCGGTGGCACGATCGCGACCTCGATCACCAGGTCGTAGAAGCGGCGCGGCTTCATGCGCGGCAGCATGGCCATCTGCGCGCGCGACTCGATCTGGAACACGCCCACCGTATCGGCGTGCCCGATCATGTCGTAGACCGTCGGGTCCTCGGAAGGAATGTCGCTCATCGCGAACGGCCGCCCGTGCACCGCGCCCACCAGCTCGAGCGCGCGGCGGATCGCGGAAAGCATGCCGAGCGCGAGCACGTCGATCTTCAAGAGGCCGAGCGCGTCGAGGTCGTCCTTGTCCCACTGGATGATGGTGCGCTCGGGCATCGCCGCGTTCTCGATCGGCACCAGCTCGCAAAGCTTCCCGCGCGCGATGACGAAGCCGCCGACGTGCTGCGAGAGATGGCGCGGGAAGCCGATCAGCTCGTCGACCAGCCGGATCAGCAGCGCCACCTTGCGGTTGGCAGGATCGAAGCCTGCTTCCGCCAGGCGCTCGGGATTGACCTTGCGGCCGTCCCACCACGCCATCGACTTCGCCAGGCGGTCCACCTGCTCGAGGTCGAAGCCGAGCGCCTTGCCGACGTCGCGCATCGCGCTTCGGGGACGGTATCTGATCACCGTCGCGGCGAGCGCAGCGCGGTCGCGGCCGTATTTCGCGTAGAGGTACTGGATCACCTCCTCGCGCCGCTCGTGTTCGAAATCGACGTCGATGTCTGGCGGCTCGTTGCGCTCGCGCGAGACGAAGCGCTCGAACAGCATCTCCATGCAGGCCGGATTCACCTCTGTAATCCCCAGCGCGTAGCACACCGCCGAATTGGCCGCCGAGCCGCGCCCTTGGCACAGGATGCCGCGCTGACGGGCGAAGCGGACGATATCGTGCACGGTGAGGAAATATGGCTCGTAGTGCAGCTCCTCGACGAGCGCGAGTTCGTGCTCGACCTGGGCGCGCACCTTGTCCGGCGTGCCTGGGGGGAAGCGCCGCAGGAGGCCTTCTTCGGTAAGCCGCCTCAGATAGCCGATCGCGGTCTGGCCGGGCGGGACGAGTTCCTCCGGGTATTCGTAGCGCAGCTCGTCGAGCGAGAAGGTACAGATCGCCGCGATCGCGAGTGCCTCATCCAGAAGTGGTTGCGGATAGAGCTGCACAATATCCCCGAGTGTTCTCAGATGCCGCTCGCCGTTGGGATGCAGCGCGTCGCCGGCGTCGAACACAGGCACGCCGAGGCGAATGGCAGTGAGCGTGTCCTGCATGGCACGGCGCACGGCCGCGTGCATGTGGACATCACCAGCGGCCACGAGCGGCAGGCCGGCTGATTCAGCCAGTTCGGTCGCCGCCGCAAGGCGCTCGGCATCGTCGGGCGAGCGGAACAATTCCACCGCCATCCACGCCCGCCCGGGAAAGCACGCGGCAAGGGCTTGTACATGTTCCAACGCGGGTAGCGGATCGGCGAGCAGCAAGGCGAGGCAGCCGGGCACGTCGGCGGTGAGGTCGTCGAGCTCTAATTTGTAGCGCCCCTTGGTCGCGCTGCGTCGCCCCCGCGTGATGAGCGCAGACAGATTTCCGTAGCCGCTGCGGTCTGTGGCCAGCAGCACGACGCGCGGACCATCGACGAGCCGAAGCTCGCTGCCGACGATCAGCTTGAGGTCACACTCCTTCGCCGCCACGTGGGCGCGCACGATACCTGCCAGTGAGCATTCGTCGGTGATCGCGAGCGCCGCGTAGCCGAGTTCGTGCGCGCGCGAGACCAATTCCTCCGGGTGCGAGGCGCCGCGCAGAAAGGTGAAGTTGGAGAGGCAATGGAGCTCAGCGTAGGCCATCACGCGAACACCCCGTGCACGTACCACTCGCCGCTGGCTCGATCGCAGTACACCCACAGCTGCGCGCCCTTGCGGTCTTCCGCCACGTAGTAGTCACGGGCGACATCACTGCCTTCCCACCAGCCGCTTTCGATGCGCTCGGGCCCCGATGTCAGCTTGAGCCTGCCGTCGTGACATGCCAGCGGCTGGGGCAGCAGCCACAGCGGGCGGTGGCGGTTGGCGGCCGCCGTGCCGCTTTGTTCCTGGCAGGGTCGCCAGGCGCGCTCGGGGCGATGGTCAGCGGTGGTCTCGATACCGTAGACCGAGTCCTTGCCGAGGCGTATGCGCAGGCGCTCCAGCAGCAGATCGCCGTCGGCCTCACGGCTTTTCTGGAAAAGGTTCCCGCTAGCTGCCGACAGCAGCACCACCTGCGGCGCGCGCATGATGAGGGTGTGCACCGCGGCCGCGAGGCGGGTGCGGCCCAGCGTTTCGCGCAGCAGCAGTTGCATGTGTCCCGCGTCGCGCGAAGGCTTGGCGAAGCCGAGCTTGAGGATGGTGTTTTCACGCCGCTCGTGGCGGCAGACGATCTCCAGTTCCTGCACACCGGCCTGGCGCATTCTGAGAAAACCTTCAAGTTCCGGCAGCAGGCGGCACGCGGCGAACAGTAGGGCTTCTGCGGCGTGAACCGGTGCGGGCAGTTCCAGCGAACGCTCGAAGCTCGTCGGCGGCTCGAAGAAGGCGTGCGCCTCGGGCAGTCTCCCCAGCGCGCGATCAAGCTCGTCGATCAGCACCTGGCCGAAGCGCCGTGCGGTGCCTGCGCGCGGCAGGCGCAGGCATTCTCCCAGTGTGTGCGCACCGACCTTCTCCAGGCCCTCCACCACCGCCGGCGGCTGGTCGAGCAGCGCGACCGGCAGCGTGGCGAGGATGCTCTCAAGACGCGCGGGCTCGCGGATGGCTTTTTCGATTCCTGCCTTCGCCAGCAACCAGGCCCCGTGCGACGATGGCGCACAGGCCATCATGGCCGCATAGCCCATCTCGCGGACGCTGCTGCGCGCCTGCTTCAGCAGGTTGGCCAGGCCACGATGCAGACTCAGGCAGGTGCTGATTTCGAGTAGCAGGCCATCGGGCGGCACGAGGCTCACCGAAGGCGTGAAACGCCCCGCCCACACGGCCAGGCCTTCGAGCGAAGCCTGTTCGGCCAGTGGGTCGCGCTTGCGCACGATGAGGTCGTCGGCCAATGCCTGGGCCGCTGGCGCGGCCAAGCCGATGCGTACACCGCACGCTTCGGCGGCGTCGTTGCAGGTGATGACCCAAGTGCGGCCGCCCTGCTTCTCGACAACCGCCAAGGGTTCGGAAACCGCGGCACCTCGGGTAAAGACCTCAAGGGACAGCGCGTGAAAATGGAGGGCGAGCCACAGCATGACAACAAACTCGCAGAAACGACTTCAGGAATGCGGATCAGGCCTGCACCAGCGACAGCACGGATGCCTTTCGCCGCGCCCGGCGGGCGGCGCCTGCCTGCGGCATCGCCACAATCACAGGCCTGCTCACCGGTCCACCGCGCTGCTTGAGGATGTGCACCGCGAGCCCCTCTGCGGCAGGCTCGAGTAGCAGGCGCAGGGCAGCAGGCGAACGCTCCTGCGCGGCGCGGGCGTGGCGGAACAGCACGCCCCAGGTGTGTCCGGTTTCGGCCGCCAGCTGCAGGCGGCGCATGCGGCGCTCATCTGCTGCGCGCAGCCACGCAAGGAGCGCCCCGCAGGCGCCGGAACGCAGCGCCTGTTCCGCCGTCCACCACGCATCGGCTTCGGAGTGCGGCTTTGCCACCACCAAGCGCTTGAGGTCGATGCCGACGGCGGCAAGCGCCGCGGCATAGGGCACGTAGGGCGGTGCCACCCAGGCCATCCAGCCGTCAGCTTCCGACAGGTCCGCCAGCGCCGGCATCAGGAGCCGCAGCTCGCCGATGCCCTGCTGCCCGATCAGCAGCTCGGTCAGTGCGCCGCGCGGCCAGCCGCCGCCCGGAAGCAATTCGTCCAGCGCAGCGAAGCCGGTTGGCAGCGCTTCCACAGCCGTCTGCGCGCACTGGTTGCCGCGCCATATGCCGGAATGCTGCATCACCGATTCCAAGGATGGGGTCACAGTGAGAGGCCTTCATAATACTGTATATGGATACAGTATAAATCCTGGATTTGGAAAAGCCAATGCAGATGTGCTTCACACCTGCACAGCACACCCGCTGCAAGCAGGGCTCCATGATTAAACTCGGAAAAATCAGCCCCATTCGCCTTCAACCATATGGAGCAGCGCGGCATCCGTTGACACCCTGAATGACCGGTCAAACGAAAAGCCCTTGTCGCCTTCGGCCGGAGGCTGTGTGGAAACTCCCATCAAATTTCCTAAACTGATCGCAGTTGTATCAGCGAGGGAAAAGCGGCATGAAGCGATTCATCGAAGGCGAATCCCGTAGCCAGATCACCTTGTTGCCGGAATGCCTGGACGACTACATTGCAGAAGTGCCGAATTTGTTCGACTGGTTTGGAGCGCAAAAAGGCCCT
>DASVPF010000043.1:0-2234 GCA_036382965.1 Thiobacillus sp. | reverse complement strand
CTGAACGCCGGATCGGCATTCAGCGGCGCCTGCGCGCTGTTCAGCTGGCCGCTGGGATCGAGCAGCAGCACCTGCAGGCGGGCCTCGCGCGGCAGGATGCGCTGGCCGCTGAGGTAAAGCTGCGTTTTCGCAATTTCGTCGGCCGCGTTGTCCGGCAGCTGGGTGGGCGTGTCGCCGCCGATCAGGCGCGAGAAGCGCAACAAGCCATTGTGGTAATACGATAGGCGTAGACCGTTGCCGAGGCGGCAGGCCAGCAGCGTGTGCGACGACTGCATCCGCAGCGTGTCCAGCAGGTGCTGGTAGGCCAGCGCCAGCGGCGTGATGCCCACCAGCGGCACGCGTTCGCGGTGCAATACGCTGAGCCAAGGCATCAGCCAGTCGGCATCGGGCAGAGCCGCCAGCAGATAACGATCGTCGCGGCGGCCGCTTGTTTCGCGTGCCTGCCGCCACGCGCCGGTGAAGCGCGCATTGCGGAAAACCTGCCTGAGCTTGCGTGCCAGCAATTCGTCGCGCGCGCGTCCCTGCACGTGCGGCAGCACTTCGCTGCGGTAATCCTCGTCCACCGTGTCGGCCACCAGCAGCATCGGCAGCCCGGCATGCTGGATGACCAGCTTCCGGAACGTGGCCAATCCGTCCGCACTGGCGGAAAATTCGCCCAGCCAGTGCATGTGTCCCGGACGCCAGTTGAGCACGCCAATCTGGCGCGGCGTGGCGAGCAGAATCAATTGATGATCGAGCATCAGCGTCACAGCGGCAGGTTCCCGATCAGGTCGTAAATCGGCAGCAGCACCGACACCAGGATGCCGCCGAGCAGCAGGCCGAGGATGGCGGTGAGCAGCGGCTCCAGAATCCTGAGGCCGTTTTCGATCGAGTCGAGCACCTCGCGATTATAAAAATACGTCACGTTGTCGAGCGCCTCGTCGAGCGCGCCGGTGGCCTCGCCCACGCGCAGCATGCGGATCACCAGCGGCGGGAACAGCGCCAGCGACTGAAAGCTCTCGGACAGGCCGTGTCCGTCGGCAATCTGTTGCGCCGCGCGGTGGATGCCGCGGGCGATCACCCGGTTGCCGGCGACCATCTCGCCCGCCCGCAGCGCATCGAGCACGGTCACCCCCGAGCGGTACATCATCGCCAGCATGTTGGTAAAACGCGATAGCACGATCTTCTGCACGATCGGTCCGATAATGGGCAGCCGCAACTGGGTGCGGTCCCACCAGTCGCGCCCGGCTTCGCGTTTTTTCACCCACAGCGGCAGCCCGATCCCGAGCGCCAGCATCAGCAGCAGGCCGACCAGCCAGTACGAGCGCACGGCGCTCGAGACCGCCATTAGAATCAGCGTCGGCAGCGGCAGCGCCACCCCCATGGTCTTGACCAGGGTAAGCACCTGCGGCACCAGATACACCAGCAGGAACAGGATCGCCGCACCGACGACGGTCAGCACCAGAGCGGGATAAATCATCAGCCGTTTGGCCTTGGCCGACACCTCTTCCTGCCATTTCAGCGATTCGGCCAGCCGCTCGAATACGGTGTCCAGCAGCCCCGTCTGCTCGCCCGCCTTGACGCTGTGGACGAACACGGCACCGAACACTGCCGGATGCGCGGCCAGCGCCTGCGACAACACCTTGCCGCCCTCCAGGTCTTCCAGCAATGCAGTCAGGACATCGCGAAAGCCGCGTTTTTCCATGCTGTCGCGCAGATCGCGCAGGCCTTCGAGCAGCGGAATCCCGGCACGGGTGATATAGCGCATGTGAATGCAGAACGTCACCAGATCGCGTCGCGTCACGCGCTCGCGGCCGGTGGGGGCGTACTGGCGCGAAAGCTCGGCCAGCGTGATGAGGTCGAGGCCCATGCGCTTCAGGCGCAGTTCGAGGTCGACGTCGTTGACGGCGGAGAGTGTGCCTTTGACGGTGCGGCCGGTTTGGTCGAGGGCGCGGTAGTCGAAGAAGGGCATGGGTCAGGTTCTCGCGGATGCACGATGGCTTCGCGTTTCGCCTGTGGGCGAGTTACTTTCTTTTGCTTCGCCAAAAGAAAGTAACCAAAGAAAGGCGACCCCACATCGCTGCCCTGCGGGTTCCCGATTTGGCGCGCGCGGGCGGGCGCTCCACCAACTCGCCCTGGCACGGGGCACAAAACGCCCCGTGCTGCGGAACTCGGACACGGGTGCGCTTTTTTCCCGTCCGCGCACGCCAAATCGGCAGCGCTGAAGGGGGGCAACCCCGGGCGCCGTTCGCCCG
>DASVPF010000042.1:0-2750 GCA_036382965.1 Thiobacillus sp. | reverse complement strand
GCGGCAGGCGGCGCGAAGAACGTGTCGTTCGAGGGCATGCGCTGCGAATCGGGCGAGCGCCGCCTGTATGCCTACGGCCATCCCGACGGCACCTGGTCGAAGGCGCGCACCGCCGGCTGGGAGGACATCAAGTTCCGCTCGCTGCTGTCGTATCACAAGGCCCTGTTCGAGGATCATTTCTGCCCCGACGGCATCAACGTCCGCGACGCCAAGGAGGCCGTGCGCAGCCTGCGGCGGGGGGCGCGCTGATGCATTCCGTGGTGAGAAATGCCCGCCGCATCGTCGTCAAGGTCGGCTCCAGCCTGGTCACCGCCGAAGGCCGCGGGCTCGATCACGCCGCACTGTCGCGCTGGGCCGAGCAGATCGCGGCATTGACGGCGCAAGGCAAGGAAGTGGTGCTGGTGTCCTCCGGCGCGATTGCCGAGGGCATTGCGCGACTGGGTTGGAAAAAGCGCCCGAAAGCGGTGAACGAATTGCAGGCCGCCGCCGCCGTCGGCCAGATGGGGCTGGTGCAGGCCTACGAATCGATCTTCCGCACCCACGGCCTGCACGCCGCGCAGGTGCTGCTGACCCACGAAGACCTGGCCGACCGCACGCGCTATCTCAATGCGCGCACCACCCTGCGCACGCTGCTGGAGCTGCGCGTGGTGCCGATCATCAACGAGAACGACACGGTGGCCACCGACGAAATCCGCCTCGGCGACAACGATACGCTGGGCGCGCTGGTGACCAATCTGATTGAAGCCGACTGCCTGATCATACTCACCGATCAGACGGGCCTGTATACCACCGATCCGCGCAAGCATCCCGACGCCACGCTGGTGATGGACGCCCACGCCGGCGATCCCGAACTCGAGCGCATGGCCGGTGGGGCGGGCAGCAGCGTCGGCACCGGCGGCATGCTGACCAAGATTCTTGCCGCCAAGCGCGCGGCACGCAGCGGCGCGCACACCGTCATTTGCAGCGGCCGCGAAGAGCGCGTGCTGCTGCGGCTGGCGGCGGGCGAGGCGATCGGCAGCCAGCTGGTGGCGCGCCAGGCGCCGCTCGCCGCACGGCGGCAATGGCTCGCCGACCATCTGCAACTGCGCGGCGGCGTGGTGCTCGACGACGGCGCAGTGCGCGCCCTGCAGGAAGACGGCAAGAGCCTGCTGCCGGTCGGCGTGAAGGGTATCACCGGCGAATTCGAGCGTCTGTCCGACGTCGTCGACCACGCGAATGGCGGCTGCCTGCGCGGGCACGGCCAGCAGGCACAGCCAGAACAGGAGGCGGCGGATCACCGTCCGGCCAGACTGCCGCCGTGAAAGATCAGGCTCGCGCGGCCGTCATCAAAGCGCAGGCGCGTCAGCGAGGCGCTTGCCACCTCGACGCGATAGGCCTGTTCCAGCGGAATGTGCAGCGCCCAGGCCAGTGCCATGCGCATCACGCCGGCGTGTCCGACCATCAGCACGTGCTGGCCGGGGTGTTGTGCGAGCAGGTCGTCGAGCGCGGCAGTGACCCGCGCATGGAACGCGGCGAGCGCTTCGGCGCCGGCCGGGCGCGCGTTGACCGGATCGGCCTTGAAGCGCGCCAGTGCGCCGGGCGCGTCCGCCTCGATCTCGGCAGCCGATTTGCCTTCCCACACGCCGAAGCCGACTTCCTTCAAGCGATCGTCCAGCAGCAGCGGCAGGCCAAGCCGCCCGGCCAGCGCCTCGGCAAACGCACGGCAGCGCAGCAGCGGCGACGCCACGATCCGCGTCCACGGCGCCGCATCGCCGACTGCCGCCTGCATTTGCGCCCAGCCTTTTCCCGACAACGGGTCGTCGATCTGACCGCGATATCGGCGCCCGCCGACGGGCTCGCCGTGGCGCATCAGATCAAGGGTGATTCCAGCTGGAATATCAATCACGCCAGCACCACCAGATTGTCGCGGTGAATCAGCTCCGGTTCGTCCATGTAACCGAGTTCGGCCTCGATTGCGCTGCTGGCCTTGCCCGCGATGCGGCGGGCTTCGCTTGCACTGTAATTGCTCAGACCGCGCGCGATTTCACGCCCGTCGGCATCGACGATCGCCACCACTTCGCCACGCTCGAATTCGCTACCCCACCGCAGCGCATCGTTTCGCTGACACCGCATCTCACCGAACTGCTGTTCGCCGTCGGCGCCGGGGCGCAGCTGGTGGGCGTGGACAGTGCCAGCGACTATCCGCAAGCGGTGCAGACGCTGCCGCGCGTGGGCGACTACAGCCGCATCAGCTTCGAGCGCATCCTGGCGCTGAAACCGGATCTGGTCGTCGTCTGGGTCGGCGGCAACCGCGCGGCGGACATCCATGGCCTGGAGAAAATGGGCGTGCCGGTGCTGCACACGCAAGCCATCCGGCTCGACGACGTGGCGCGCCTGCTGCGCCTGATCGGGCGGGCGAGCGGCCATGCCGGGGAGGGGGCGGCGGCGGCGCAGGATTTTTCTGCGCGGCTGGCCACGCTGCGCGTGCGGGCTGGGCGGCAGCCGCCGCTCGGTGTCTTTTACCAGGTGTGGGATCGGCCGCTGATGACGGTGGGCGGCACGCACTGGATCAGCGATGCGCTGGCGCTGTGCGGTGCGCGCAATGTCTTTGCCGACCTGCGCGGGCTGTCGCCGGTGGTGTCGCGCGAGGCGGTACTTGATGTCCTCCCAGCCGGCGTTGCGCGCCTTCGACCAGGTGCCGTCGGGATGGCCGTAGGCATACAGGCGGCGCTCGCCCGATTCGCAGCGCATGCCCTCGAACGACACGTTCT
>DASVPF010000041.1:0-2635 GCA_036382965.1 Thiobacillus sp. | reverse complement strand
CGCGATAGGGCACGGTCAGTCGACCCAGCCAGGCGCCGGCACCGCCGCGGCCGTCGTCCGCCGGCAGGTCCACGCCGAGCACGTGCAGTCCGTTTCGCAGGCTGATCTCCTTCGCGCGCGCGTGGTAGGTGACGAGTTCCTTGATGATGTGCACCGGCAGGCGGATGGTGCGCGACTGGTTCATGATCGCGCGCTCGATGTTCTGGCGGATCCACCAGGTGGCATAGGTCGAGAAGCGGAAGCCGCGCTCGGGGTCGAATTTTTCCAGCGCATGGATGAGGCCGAGGTTGCCCTCTTCCACCAGGTCGAGCAGGGTCAGCCCGCGGTTGGCGTAATGCTTGGCGATGTTGACCACCAGTCGCAGATTGCGCTCGATCATGGTCTGGCGCGCCTCGAAATCGCCCAGCACGGTGCGCCGCGCCAACTCGACTTCCTCCACCGCGGTCAGCAGCGGCGCCTGGCCGATTTCGTTGAGATACAGCTGGGTGACGTCGACCTGCGGCTCGTCGAGGATGGCGGACGCCAGTTCCTCGCTGGTGTCCGCAGCCGCCTGCTGCTCGGCTTCGGTCTCGGCTTCGTCTGGCGTCAGATCTTCGGATTCATCGCTGGACTCACGGCTCATGAACGCTCCGGTAAATAGTTCAGGGGATCAAGCGGTTTGCCATAACGGCGGATTTCGAAATGCAGTTTAACCCGGTCGGCGTCACTGTCGCCCATCAGAGCAATCTTCTGCCCGGCTGTCACAGTATCACCTTCCTTCACCAAAATCGTTTCGTTGTGCGCATAGGCCGACAGGAACTCGCCCGCATGCTTGACGATCAGCAATCGCCCGTAGCCGCGCAAACCGCTGCCGCTGTATACCACCTTGCCCGGCGCCACCGCTTTCACCGGCGTGTTGCGCGATCCCACGATGTCGATGCCCTTGCCTCCCGCTGCGCCAAAACGCCCGGCCAGCGTGCCGTCGGCCGGCCATAGCCAGCTATCGATCGCCGCGTTCGCACTGGCTGTCGGAGACGGCGAAACGGACGCAACAGATGGTGCCGGTTTGGCCGCAGGCGGGGAAACGGCTGCTGTCTTGGGAGCCGACACCTGCGCCCAGTTGGCCTCGGAATAGGCCCGCAACACCGCCTGCGGTTCACGCAGCAGCGGCGGCTCGGTCAGCGGTTGCGCGCTCAGCGGCTCGTCGTCGAGCGGCTTGATCTCAACCCCGCCTGACGGCGGCGTCAGCCGCAGCACCTGGCCGACCAGGATGCGGTCGGCCGATTCGAGCCGGTTCCAGATGGCGATTTCGCGATAATCGAGGCCGTTGGCAAAGGCGATGGCGTACAGCGTGTCGCCGCGCTGCACGGCATGCAGGCCGTTGGTGGACGGCGCGATCTGCGGTGTGCCATGCGGCGTCTCGGATTTGGCTGCGGGGTGCGCCACGCTGCGGTCGCTCACCGGCGCCATTCCAGGCGCGGTACAGGCCGCCAGGCCCAGCAGCAGCCCGGCCCGCCCGACCACGCGACCCGCGGCAGCTGCTTTCATTACGCCACCCCTGGCAGCAAGGGAACGAACTTCACTCCTTCGAGCAGGCGCTCGGTGAAGGTCTCGCCCTGGCGTTCCACCACGCACAGCGTCTGCGTAGCGTTGCCAAGCGGCATCACCAGCCGCCCGCCATCGGCCAGTTGCGCCAGCAGACCCTGCGGCACCTCGGCAAACGCCGCCGCGATCACGATGGCGTCGAACGGCGCAAAATCCTTCGCCCCCGCCATGCCGTCGCCGTGCTTGGGCTTGACGTTGTTGACCCGGAGTTCGCGCAGACGCGCGCGGGTCTTGCCGACCAGTTGGGCGATGCGTTCCATCGACACCACCTCGCGCGCCAGCTTGCCCAGCACCGCGGCCTGATAGCCGCAGCCGAGGCCGACTTCCAGCACGCGCCCGAGTTCACGGCCGTGGCCGTTTTCGCCGTGGCGCGCCAGTTCGGCCATGTGCGCCACGATGTAGGGATTGGAAATCGTCTGCCCGAAGCCGATCGGCAGCGCCGTGTCTTCATACGCGCGCGATTCCAGCGCCTGGTCGACGAACAGGTGGCGCGGCACGCTGCCCATCGCCGCCAGCACCATCTCGTCCCTGATGCCCTGCTCGCGCAGGCGCTCGACCATGCGGCCACGCGTACGCGCCGAGGTCATGCCGATGCCCGCGCGAGAGCTTATGGTTTCAGCCATGCGTTCACACTGTCCATCTGGCTGAAACGGGTCAAATCCATTTGCAGCGGGGTAATCGAAACCAAGCCGTTGGCGACGGCATGGAAATCGGTGCCCTCGCCCGCATCCTGCGCCGCGCCGGCGGCGCCCACCCAGTACACGGTCTGGCCGCGCGGATTGGTGGTCTTCACCACCGATTCGGCCTTGTGGCGCTTGCCCAGCCGGGTCACGCTGAGGCCGCCGAGATCGGCCCAGGCGCGGTCCGGCACGTTGACGTTGAGCAGCATCGGCTCGGTCGGCGGCCGCGTCTGAATGCGCTGCACCAACTCGACCACCACGCGCGCGGCGGTGTCGAAATGCTGCGCATTGTGGTTGGCGAGCGAGACCGCAATCGACGGAATCCCCAGCAGCCAGCCTTCGGTGGCGGCGGCGACGGTGCCGGAATAAAT
>DASVPF010000040.1:0-2159 GCA_036382965.1 Thiobacillus sp. | reverse complement strand
ACATCATGAAGGCGAAGAGGAAGCCGCTGGAGGTCGTGAAGCCCGATGCCCTCGGCGTCGACGTCACGCCGCGGCTCGCCACGCTGAAGACCGGCGCGCCGAGCGGGATGAAGCGCGGGTCGACGGCGATCGAGCGGCCTCCGGTGAGCGGCACGCCGAGCGCGCCCAGCGGGCCGGTGAGGCCGTTGGGCAGTTCGCGGAAGAAGACGAAGCTGGGGTTGGCCGCGAGCAGTTCGGGCAGCTTGTCGGGATTTCGCGCGCCCCAGTCCTTGATGCTCTGCATCGATGCCTGTTCGAGTTTCAGTTCGCCGCGCTCGACCAAGAGCTTGCCGATCGATTGATAGGGGTGGCCGTTCTGATCGGCGTAGCCGACGCGCAGGTGCGCGCCGTCGGGCAGTTCGATGCGGCCCGACCCCTGGACCTGCAGGAAGAAGAGTTCCACCGGGTCTTCGGCCCAGGCAATGGGCTTGCCCTTGAAAAGGTCACTGGCAGACGCTTCGATTTCCTTGCGCGTGGCGTAGGGCACGAGCCTGTTACCGACCAGCCGCCCGCGCAGGCGCAGGTTCTTCAGTTCGGGGTAGACGCTCGCCAGGTCCACCGTGACGAGATCGTCCGGCACCGCATACAGGGGAAAGCGGGCGCGCTCGGTGCGTACACGATCGCCTTTCAGCAGCGGTTCGTAATAGCCGGTGATCAAGCCGTCGGGATTGCCGTCCTCCTGGGTGGCCTGATAAGGCTGAAAGCTGCGCTCGAAAAAGGCGCGTACGCTTGCGTCGTCGGGTGCGGCCATTGCCGCCGCTTCGGTGCATGCAGCCTGCCACGCCGTGCGCTTGACGAGCGTGGCGCAGCCTTGCAGGAACGCGCTCCAGGATTCGCCGATCCGGTCGTCCCGCCAGAAATTCACCGCGGCCCAGTCCACCGGTTTCAGCGTGGGATAGACCACCGCCGGCGTGGGGATGAGGGCGGGTGACGGTGTGGGCGTCGGGATCGCCTGAGGCGGCACGACCGGAGGACGCACCGCGCAGGCCGACAACAGCAGGACGAACAGCCACGGGCTTGCGCGTAACGGCATCACGGGTGAAGATGGCTCACGTCAATAACACGCGCCGAGTATAACAATGGAGAGACAAGCCTGATGGACCTGGGACTGGGCTGGCTGGTGCTGGAAGCCGGGGTTGCGCTGGGGCTGTTCGTGTTCATCGTGTGGTGGACGATGAAGAAGTAGGAATCAGATCAGGATTCAGGATCTAGGATTCAGGATTTAGGGGATGTGCGGCCAAGGCCGCACCTTATAATTTTCACCTAGCCCCTAGCCCCTATTCAATGCAGCACCCGCGGCATCGACAGCGTGAACTCGGGAATCTCGGCATCGAACTTGTTGCCGTCTTCCGCCACCATCTGGTAGCTGCCGCGCATGGTACCGACCGGCGTCGCCATCGCGGTGCCGCTGGTGTACTCGAAGCTTTCGCCCGGCCGCAGCAGCGGCTGTTCGCCGACCACGCCGAGGCCCTTGACTTCCTGGGTGACGTTATCCGCATCGGTGATGATCCAGTGGCGCGAGATCAGTTGCGCCGCCACGGTGCCGGAGTTTGCAATGGTGATGGTGTAGGCGAACACGTAGCGATCGGCCGACGGGTCGCTCTGCTCGGCGAGATACGCCGTGTTGACGTTGATGCTGATCTGGTATTTCTTGCCTTCGGCCACGGTTATGCTCGACAGGATGGAATGCGCGGAGTGTAACGCAATGGCATGGCGGACTTAAGTTAAAATGCCCGGGTTTCCCCAAAATTCCCGGAGCCTCCCATGACGTACCGTATCGCCCCGTCCATCCTGTCCGCCAACTTTGCCAAGCTGGGCGATGAAGTCGACAACGTGCTCGCCTCCGGCGCCGACATCGTCCACTTCGACGTGATGGACAATCACTACGTGCCCAACCTCACCATCGGCCCGCTGGTGTGCGAGGCCCTGCGCAAGCACGGCGTCACCGCGCCGATCGACGTGCACCTGATGGTCAAGCCGGTCGACCGCATCATCCCCGATTTCGCCAAGGCCGGCGCCACCTACATTACCTTTCACCCGGAAGCGTCCGAACACATCGACCGCACCATCGGCCTGATCAAGGAAAACGGCTGCAAGGCCGGCCTGGTGTTCAACCCGGC
>DASVPF010000039.1:0-2311 GCA_036382965.1 Thiobacillus sp. | reverse complement strand
CGGGCGATTGGGTGCGCTTCATTCCTTTCTCGGAGTTGCTGCCATGAAACTGCACGTGCTGTATTTCGCCCGCCTGCGCGAGCGCCTCGGGGTGGCCGAGGAAACCCTGGACTTCGGCGGCGCCACCGCTGCCGAGCTGGTCGCGCACCTTCAAGCGCGCGGCGGCGTGTGGGCGGAAGAGCTGGCTGCGGGCCGGGCGTTCCGGGTGGCGGTCAATCAGGACCTCGTCGTGCTCGATGCGGCACTGCCGGACAACGCCGAAGTCGCGATTTTTCCGCCGGTGACCGGGGGATGAAGATCCGGGTGCAGAGTGAAAGTTTCGATCTCGGCGCCGAGGTCGAGGCGATGCGTTTCGGCCGCACCGACATTGGCGCCATCGCCAGTTTTGTCGGCTTGGCGCGCGACCAGAACGAGGGCAGCAGGGTGACGGCGATGACGCTGGAGCATTACCCCGGCATGACCGAAAAGGCGCTCACCACCATGGTCGAGACAGCGGCGACGCGCTGGGCGCTGCTCGACGTGACCGTGATCCACCGCATCGGCCGCCTGCTGCCGGGCGATCCCATCGTGCTGGTCGCCGTGGCGGGCCACCACCGCGGCGAAGCCTTCGCCGCCTGTGAATTCCTCATGGATTATCTGAAAACCCGCGCGCCGTTCTGGAAGAAGGAAGAGACTGCGGACGGCGAGCGCTGGGTCGAGGCGCGCGCCAGCGACGACGCAGCGGCGGCGCGCTGGGACGGCTCCTGATCGATCTTGTTTTCACAATGAGGATGGGAGGACGCGGAGAAAACCAGACCGGATGGAGTGTCCTTTCCTTTTTTCCCCTCCCATCCTCTTTGTCATCCTTGGACCCAAATAATGCTTGACATTAGTTCTAACGCGAACTAAATTAGTTCGCGTTAGAACTAAATGGACAAGCGATGAGCCCGCCCCCCGATTTCCTGCCGACCGTGCAAGCCCTGGTGCAGTGCTACCAGGCGTTCGAGGCCTATTCCGCTGTGCACATCCGCACCCTGGGGCTGACGCCCCCGCAGTTCGACGTCATCGCCACGCTCGGCAACACGGCCGGGATGACCGCCACCGAACTCGGCCACAAAACCCTCATCACCAAGGGCACGCTGACCGGCGTGGTCGACCGTCTGGTCGATCGCGGCTGGGTGGCGCGCGCCGCGCACGGCAGCGACCGCCGCTGCCAGATCGTCCGCCTGACCCGCTCGGGCGAGGCCCTGTTCGCCAAGGTGTTTCCCGCACACATGGCGTACATGGCCGCACGCTTCGCGGGAACGAGCGCAGCCGGGCACGCGCGCTGGCAGGCCGCCTTGCGCGCGCTGGAACAGGTGTTCAGGCAGGAGCCGGCATGAGCGCCGCGATGCGGTATTCGACCTCGGCCATCATGCTGCACTGGCTGGTGGCGCCGCCGAAGTCCAGGGTTTCCTCGGCCACCCCGAGGCGCTCGCGCAGGCGGGCGAAATACAGCACGTGCAGTTTCATGGCAGCAACTCCGAGAAAGGAATGAAGCGCACCCAATCGCCCGGCTGGACAGTCTGGCCGATGGCGAGATCGACCAGGCCATCGGCCCATGCGCACGAAGTCAGCACACCCGAACTCTGATTGGGATAAATTGCCACGCTGCCATCGCTCCGGATTTGCGCGCGCAGAAATTCGCGCCGCGCGCCCGGCTTGCTCCAGGCGAATCCGGCCTTGACCGGGAACGCGCGGTACAACACGTCCTTCACGCCCATGCGCTTCAGCAGGAACGGCCGCACGAACAGGCAGAAGGTGACGAAGGCCGACACCGGATTGCCGGGCAGGCCGATGAAGTCGGCCCCGTCCACGCGGCCGTAGACGATCGGCTTGCCGGGTTTCATCGCCACTTTCCACAGCTCGACACGGCCGAGTTTCTCGACCGCCGCTTTCACGAAATCGGCCTCGCCCACCGACACGCCGCCGCTGGTGACGACGACATCGGCTTCGCGCGCGGCGCGTGCCAGTGCCGCCTCGGTCGCCTCCAGCGTGTCGGGCACGATGCCGAGGTCGAGCAGTTCGCAGCCGAGGCCGTTCACCAGCCCGGTCAGCGTGTAGCGGTTGGAGTTGTAGATCTGGCCGGGCTGCAATGGCATGCCGGGCGACACCAGCTCGTCTCCGGTGAAGAAGCACGCCACCCTGAGCTTCCTGAACACCGGCAGTTCGGCCAGCCCGACCGAGGCGGCGAGCCCCATCTCCGCCGCGCCGAGGCGGGTGCCCGCGGCGAGGATCTGTGCGCCGGTCGCGATGTCCTCGCCCGCACGACGGATGTGCTCGCCCGGCCGCG
>DASVPF010000038.1:0-4233 GCA_036382965.1 Thiobacillus sp. | reverse complement strand
CTGCTGCGCCTGCAGTACGGCGGCATCGCCCGATGCCGCCCAACCGGATACTGCGAACAGCATTCCCAACAGAAAAAAACCGACGATTCGAAACCTGGTGCGAGGGTAACATGCAGCCTGCATGGGCCGCCCGGCGGAATCCGCCCGGGTCGGCCCGCCGCAAAAAAAGTCAGGCCAGAAACAGCTGGTAGGCCGGATTGCGGGACTCGTCCCAGTAGCGGTAGCCCAGCCCGTCCAGGAATTTCTGGAAGCTGGGTTTTTCCTTTTCCGGCACCTGGATGCCGACCAGCACGCGGCCATAGTCCGCGCCGTGGTTGCGATAATGGAACAGGCTGATGTTCCAGCCGCGGCTCATGCTCTCCAGAAAGCGCATCAGCGCACCGGGGCGCTCGGGGAATTCGAAGCGGTACAGCACTTCGTTGACCGCATCCGGCGCGCGCCCGCCGACCAGGTGGCGGATGTGCAGCTTGGCCATTTCGTTGTCGGTCAGATCGACCGCTTCCAGGCCATGGCGATGCAGCAACTCGACCACGCGCGCGCCCTCGCCCGAACCGGGCACCGACAGGCCGACGAACACGCGCGCTGTCTTGGGGTCGGAATAGCGGTAGTTGAATTCGGTGATGTTGCGCGCGCCCAGCAGGCCGCAAAAGGCCTTGAAGCTGCCCGGCGTCTCGGGAATGGTCACCGCCAGCACCGCCTCGCGCTTCTCGCCCAGTTCGGCGCGCTCGGCGATGTGGCGCAGGCGGTCGAAGTTCATGTTGGCGCCGCTGGCCACCGCGACCAGCGTCTTGCCCTTGAGCTTGTCGCCGGCGATCGCGGCCTTCATCCCGGCAATCGACAACGCGCCGGCTGGTTCCAGGATCGAGCGGGTGTCCTCGAACACGTCCTTGATCGCCGCGCAGATGGCGTCGTTGTTGACGCGGATGATTTCGTCGACGTACAGCTGCGCCAGCCGGAAGGTTTCCTTGCCGACCGTTTTCACTGCGACGCCGTCGGCAAAAATTCCCACGCGCGGCAGCGTGATGCGCTTCCCCTTGCACAGCGAACGCGCCATCGCGTCGGCGTCCTCGGGCTCAACGCCGACGACGCGGATGTCCGGCCGCAGGCGCTTGATGTAGGCCGCCATGCCGGCGATCAGGCCGCCGCCGCCGACCGGGATGTAGACCGAGTGGATAGTGCCGGGATGCTGGCGCAGCAGTTCCATCGCCACCGTGCCCTGCCCGGCGATGACGTCGGGATCGTCGTAGGGGTGGACGAAGGTCGCCTTCGCTTCCTTGGCCAGCGTGACGGCATGGGCGCAGGCTTCGTCGTAATTGTCGCCGTGCAGGATGACCTGCGCGCCGCGCGCGGCCACCGCATCGACCTTGATCTTCGGCGTGGTCGCCGGCATCACGATGGTGGCGGTCACGCCAAGCTTCTGCGCCGCCAGCGCCACCCCCTGCGCGTGGTTGCCGGCCGACGCCGCGACCACGCCGCGCGCCAGCTGGGCCGCCGTCAGCTTGGCCATCTTGTTGTAGGCGCCGCGGCATTTGAAGGAAAACACCGGCTGCAGGTCTTCGCGCTTGAGCAGAATCTGGTTGCCGAGGCGGCGCGACAGATTGTGGGCGACGTCGAGCGGCGACTCCACCGCCACGTCGTAGACGCTGGAGGTGAGGATGCGTTCGAGATAATCGTCAGGTTGGCTCATGGCGGCGGGGGCGAGGTTTGAAAAAAGGGGGCGATGCCGCTATCTTAGCGGGCTGCATCCAAATCGACGAAAAACATCATGACTCAAGACGAAATGAAGCAAGCCGTGGCACGTGCCGCGGTGGATTATGCCCGCGGCGGCATCATCGGGGTAGGCACCGGCTCGACCGCCAACTATTTCATCGACGCGCTGGCCGACGTGAAAGGCCGCATCGACGGTGCGGTGGCGAGCTCCGAAGCGACTGCCACCCGCCTGAAAAGCCATGGCATCCAGGTACTCGATCTCAACAGCGTGGGCGAGCTTGAAATCTACGTCGACGGCGCCGACGAAATCACCGAACACTTCGCCATGGTGAAGGGCGGCGGCGGCGCGTTGACGCGGGAAAAAATCGTGGCGGCGTGCAGCAAGCAGTTCATCTGCATCGCCGACGCGAGCAAGCTGGTCGGCGTGCTGGGCAAGTTCCCGCTGCCGGTCGAGGTGATCCCGATGGCGCGTTCCTACGTCGCGCGCGAACTGGTGAAGCTGGGCGGGCAACCCCGATTGCGGGAGGGCTTCACCACCGACAACGGTAATCTAATCCTCGACGTGCACGGCTTGTCGATTGTCGATCCGGTATCGCTGGAAACCGCGATCAATCACCTCGTCGGCGTGGTCACCAATGGCCTGTTTGCGCGGCGCGGCGCCGACGTCCTGCTGCTGGGCACACCCGGCGGCGTCAAGACCTACAAGAAATAAGCTTCACTGCGTCGGCGGGGGCTCGTCGTCGGGCTCCTGCTCCTCGGCGGGTACCCGGTATTTTTCGGTGGCCCACTGTCCCAGATCGATCAGCTTGCAGCGTTCGCTGCAAAACGGTTTCCAGCGGTTTCCCGCCGTCCATGCCACCGCCGCGCCGCATATCGGGCAGCCGACAACGGGAGGCTTGGCGGGCTTCACAGCGTGCAGAACGTCAGATCGAAATCGATCGGCTGGTCGGTGCAGGTGCGCGTCGTTGCCGCACCCACATGGACAAAGCGGATATTGAGCATGTACTTGTTGGCCGAAATTTCGGGCACGCACGGCAGCTCGTCGACCAGCGTGACCCGGATCAGCAGCGGGTTGCGCGATTCCAGCATGCGCTGGTAGCTGCCGTTGCCCGCGTGCTGCAACTCGGGCTGGCCGCTGTCGCGCAGCAGGCCAAGCACGATGCCGACCGCGGCGCGAATCGACGCGAACGGCGCCAGCCAGCGCTGCAACTGGATCACCCGTGCGTCGCCCGGCTTGTGCAGCCAGTAATGGTAGGACGGCAGATCGAACTCGCACATTCCACCCGGAATGGCTGCGCGCTGTTTGATCGCCATCAGCCAGTCGTCCTCGCGCAGGTGCTGGCCCACTTTTCCAGAAAGCTGGTACAAGCCCTGGTGGGCCGATTCGATCGCCGCCAGCACCTGTTCCAGGGTCGTATCCTGCACCAGCGGATTGCCGCGCAGCGCCGTCAACACCGCTTTCTGCCGGTCCAGCTCCTGCAGCAGATCGGACTTGAGGTCGGCGCGCGCCGCGACTTCCGCCATCTCGAACAAGGTCAGCAAGGCCGCATGATGCGCGTGCGGATCGAGCGATGCGGCATGGACATCGAAACGGTCGAACAGATCTTCCAGCCGCAGCAGGGTGCGGATGCGTTCGCTCAGGGGATATTCGTAGTGGATCACGCCGCGCCGCGTTGGTTTGGGTCAGCCGATTGTCGCCGATCCATGCGGAAAATCAAGGCGTCGCGGCGGCGGCGAGCGCCACATAGCGCTGGTGCAGCTTCGCCACCTCGGGTCGCAATGCCTCCGCCGCGGCCGTGTTGACGATCACATCGTCCGCTGCGGCCAGGCGCTCGGCGCGCCCGGTCTGCGCCGCGAGGATGGCCGCCACCTCGTCGCGGGTGAATCCGCTGCGTGCCATCACCCGCGCAATCTGCAGGTTCTCCGGGCAATCGACCACCAGCACGCGGCGCAGCACCTCGCGGTAGCCACCGGTTTCCACCAGCAGGGGAATCACGATCAGCGCATAGGGCGCAGTCAGCGTCGCCAGGGTTTGCACCACGGCCTGCCGGATACGCGGATGCAGGATGGCCTCGAGCCGGCGCCGTGCCGCAGGCTCGGCAAATATACGGCGGCGCAGGGCGGTGCGATCGAGCGTGCCGTCCGCCTGCATCACCGCATCGCCGAACGATGCATGAATCGCCTCCAGCGCCGCGCCGCCGGGCGCAGTCAATTGGCGCGCAATGACGTCGGTATCGATCACCGCTGCGCCCAGCTCGGCAAACAGATCGGCGACGGTCGACTTGCCGCAACCGATGCCGCCGGTGAGACCGACCGCGAACATCAGAACTGTGCGAGATAGGCCTGCGTCAGGTCCGCGCCGAAGAACAGCGCCACCAGCCCGCCGCCGGCCAGATAGGGGCCGAAGGGAATCGGCACGCGCCGGTCGTGCTTCACCAGCACGATCATCGCGATGCCGATCAGCGCGCCGACCGCCGAAGACAGCAGCAGGGTGACCGGCAGCATCTGCCAGCCGAGCCAGGC
>DASVPF010000037.1:0-5937 GCA_036382965.1 Thiobacillus sp. | reverse complement strand
CCCTGGAAGAAACGGCGGAGGCCGGCCTGCAGCAGGACATCGACCAGCTCAAGCAATCCGAACGTGCCGAGCTTGCGCCGGTGATCGTGCACGATTTCATCAATCGTGCGCTCAAGGAACAGCCGGTGGCGGATGCCATCCGTTAATTCCTGCGGCGCGACTGGGCGCAGCTGCTGACCCGGGACTACATCGACGAAGGCGAGCAGGGCGCGCATTTCAACAGCCATGTCGAAACCATGCGCGAACTGGTGTGGAGCGTGCAGTCCAAGGCCGACATGGACGCGCGGCTGATGCTGGTGCGCATTCTGCCCGGGCTGCTGAAACGCCTGCGCGAAGGCGTGGCCGAAATCGATTTGCCGCAGAAACTCTGCGACCGTTTCTTCGCCACCCTGGTCATCCTGCACGCCAACGCCGTACGGCCCAGCGCGCAGCCGGTTCCCCTGCCCGACATCACGCCCGAAGAGATCGAGGAACTGGCACCCGCCCCGGCAAGCGCAGTGGCCGCCACGGCCGTTCCCGTTCCCGAACCTGTGATTCCCGAAGTGGAAGATGAATTCACCCTGCGCGCCCGCGCCCTCAACAAGGGCGACTGGGTGGAATTCCACTACGACGACGGCACCTTCCGCTGGGCACGGCTGGGTTGGGTCAGCAGCATCAAGAACACCTACCTGTTCTCGGATCAGGACGGCATGAACAGCTTCTCCATCAGCCTGCAGCGCCTGGCCGACAAGCTGCGCCACGGCGAGGCGGTGCTGGTCGAACGCAAATCCATCACCGAATCCGCGTTCGGCAAACTGATGAACCTGTTCCGCCAGAAACTCAGCCACGCCTGAGTAATCGGGGTCTCGCGGATTATTCACGCGCTGGCATTGATTCCCCTCTACGCCCCGGCTACCCTGCCGGGGTGAAATCGTTTGCTTCCCGCATCGTCCGCTGGCAACAGCAGCACGGCCGCCACGCCCTTCCCTGGCAGAGCGTGGTTGTTGACGCTTCAGCGCCGGCAGAGCGCAGTTGTTGCCGACTTGTCGGCTCTACAACCGCGGCCTCCCCCTCGCGGGGACAACCACGGCCTACCCCTTGCGGGCAGGGACAGCCCACGCGCGATCCTTACCGTATCTGGCTGTCGGAAATCATGCTGCAGCAGACCCAGGTCGCCACGGTCATCCCCTATTTCGAGCGCTTTCTCGCGCGCTTCCCCGATCTGCCCGCCCTGGCTGCCGCGCATGAGGACGACGTGCTCGCCCTGTGGAGCGGGCTCGGCTACTACAGCCGTGCGCGCAACCTGCATGCGGCGGCGCGCGCCGTTGTTGCGCATCACGGCGGCGCATTCCCTGCCACGCCGGATGCCATCGCCCAGCTGCCCGGCATCGGCCGCTCGACCGCCGCCGCCATTGCCGCGCTGGCGTTCGGCCAGTCCTGCGCCATTCTCGACGGCAACGTCAAACGCGTGCTGGCCCGCCACGGCGGGATTGCCGGCTGGTCCGGCGACAAGAAGGTGGAGACTGCACTATGGCAACTCGCGGAATCGCATCTGCCGCGCACCGCCATCGAGACCTACACCCAGGGCATGATGGATCTCGGCGCGCTCGTCTGCACCCGCAGCCAGCCGGCCTGCGCGGCCTGCCCGGTCAATGCCGATTGCATCGCCCATACGCATGGCCGCACCCACGAGCTGCCGACGCCACGCCCAAAAAGGCTGCTGCCGGAAAAGCAGGTGCAGATGCTGCTGCTGTTCGATCGTGGCGAACTGATGCTGGAAAAACGCCCGTCGCAGGGCATCTGGGGCGGCTTGTGGAGCCTGCCCGAACTCGCCCCCGATGCCGATCCGGCTCATCACTGCCGCGACCGCTTCGGTTTCGACGCGCTCGCGCAGCAGGTCCTGCCGCAACTCACCCACAGCTTTACCCATTTCAAGCTGCATATCCGGCCGGTACGGCTCCAGCTCGCGCCGCGCCGCAGCACGCCGCCCGGCCAGATATGGCTGCCTCCGGGCGACGCCCTCGATGCGGCCTTGCCCGCTCCCATACGCACGCTGGTGAAACAACAACTTGAATGCCTTTGACGCGGCAAAACCTGCTATGCGCCTTGCGTTTGCATGCTATAAAACGGCAACCCAATAACAAAACTACACCCCGTGGCCCACGCGCGCTCACCTTGTCGTCGGCTCATCGCGCTGATGCTTCTGGTCAGCCCGCTTGCCGCATCAGCCGGAATCATTGTTCACCCCAGCGTCGAAGGCCGCAGCATCAGCGTCGCCAGTCTGCGCAACATCTACACCCTGCGCCAGACGCTGTGGCCCAATCGCCAGCCCATCGTGATTTTCGTCTTGCCGGACGACAATCCGGTGCAGGAAACCCTCGCCAAGGAAACGCTCGGCCTCTATCCCTATCGGTTACGTCAGATATGGGACCGGCTGAGCTACAGCGGCATGGCCAGCGCGCCGATCGAAGTCAAGGACGAAAACGAAATGCGGGCACGCGTACGTGCCACTCCCGGTGCAATCGGATATACCAGCAAGGACACAGGCTATGACGGCATCAAGACTCTCAGGTTGGAATAGCCTGCTGCTGAGCGGGCTGCTGGCGGCATCGCCCGTCTGGGCGAACGATCTGACCGGCCCCCGTTACCAGATCCAGGGATTTGCGGCGCAAGGCCTGATCGGCAGCACCAACAACCGGTTTTTCGGCAACAGTAAGGATGGCGTCAGCAGCGAATTCACCGAAGCCGGAATCCACGGAACCTGGCAGCCGCTCGATGCCCTGCGCCTGTCCGGCCAGGTGCTGTATCGCCAAGCGGGCGAAAGCGATCAGGACGGCCTGCGCCTCGATTACGCCCAGGCCGACTGGCAGTTCTATCAGACCGACGCCACCCAGCTCGGCCTCAAGTTCGGCAAGGTCAAGCTCCCCTACGGCCTGTATAACGAAACGCGCGACGTGCCGTTCACGCGTCCCGGCATCCTGCTGCCGCAGTCGGTCTATGTCGACAACGCCCGCGACTTGCTGCTCGCCGCACCCGGTGCGTTTCTGCATGGTGCCAGCGTGCACGAATACGGCTCGACCGATTTCCTGCTGGGCTGGGTGCGCCCCGATTTCGACAGTCCCTCGGTCGACTACAGCTTCCTCGGCGCCCCACGGCCCGGCAAACTGAAAGGCACGGGCGCCCTCGGCGCCCGCCTGCGCTGGGAGCTGCCGACCGACACCACCCTGGCGCTGACCTATGCCAACGCCAAGGGTGACTACACACCCGGCAGCGCCGATACCCTGCAAGCCGGCAAGGTGCATTTCCGCAATCTGCTGTTCAGCGCACAGCAACGGCTCGACACCGTGACGCTGACCGCCGAATACGGTGAACCGCGTTTAACTCTCAGCGGCTTCGGTTCGCCCCTCCTCGATGGCCACCGCGTGATCCAGGCAGCCTATCTCCAGGGAGAATGGCGTTTCCGCCCGGCTTGGGAAGCGATGCTGCGCTACGACGTGTTCTATCGCGACATGAGCGACAAGAACGGCCGCAGGCTTCAGGCCACCACCGGCCTGCCGGCGCACAGCATGTACGCCCGCGATTCGACGCTGGGCCTGCGCTGGGATGCCACCCCCAATCTGATGCTGCGTGCGGAATATCACCACGTGGACGGCACGGGCTGGCTGCCGGGGCCGGACAATCCCGTCTTCCTCAGCCGCGAACAGCGCTGGAACATGTGGCTATTGCAGGCGGCCTACCGCTTTTAGGGTATGCGTCTGCCCGCTTTTCTCAGTCTGAAATGGAAGCTGCTGCTGCCGCTCACGCTCGCCATGGCGATCGGCACCCTGGCGCTTACCTGGGTCAACGACACCAACCTGCGCCATGAAGTGCAACAGGCGCGCCTCGATAGCGCGGCACGCAACGAAGCGCTGCTGCGCTTCCTGATCCAGCAGAACGAACGTCAGCTGATGGATGCGGGCGCGGCGCTGGCCGATTTTCTGGTCGCCAGCCGCAACGACTCGCCCGATATCGAATCCGGTTCCGCCTTACAGCCTTACTGGGAACAGCTCAGCCTCAACCAGGGCTTCGAAAGTCTGCGTCTGTATGACTCCAATCAGCGGCTGCTGACCGGTTTCGGCAGCACGCCCGTGCCCGCCGACCTGATGGCCGCCCGGTTGACCGAGGTACTGGCCAACGAACGCCCCGCCAGCGGCCTGTATTGCGCCGGGCGTTGCCTGTTTTACGGCATGGCACCGGTACTGCGCGAAGGCGCCACGGTCGGTGTGGTCGTGGTATCGATGGACTTGTCCAGCCTGCTGAGCACGTTTGTCCAGAGCACCGGACACGACCTGGCCATCGCCGTCGACCGTCAACAAATGCCCCAGCTGCTCGCCGCCACCGCGCCGGATATCAGAACCATGGTGGAGCAGGCCGGCTTCGCGCCGTACGCGCCGTACGCGCAGCACCCGCAACTCGAATCCGCCTTGAGCCGCGTCGATGGCAAAGTGTACGAATGGCAGAAACTGAAGCTGCTTGCGGCCGCGCCCAACACGCCATACTTCATCGCGCGCAAAGACGTGACCCATGCCGAACAGGCCATCGAACGGGCATTCCTGACCAATCTGGCTACAGGTCTGTCGGTTTTCATTCTGGCCGAAAGCGTGCTGCTGGTTTCGCTCGCCTGGCTGATGCGCCGGATGAACCGGGTCAGCACCGGCCTGCCGCTGCTGGGCGAGGGCCGCTGGGGCGATGCCCGTCTACACCTGCAATTTCTCGACAAGGCACCGCACGACGAGCTTTCCACGCTGGAAGACGCTGCGCTCACCCTCGCCAGCCAGCTCGAATTTCTCGACACGGCCTCGCGCAACCAGCAAAACGACCTCGCCAAACTGGTCGACACCCTGTCACACGAGCGCGATTTCATCTCGGGCCTGCTGAACACGGCGCAAGCCCTGATCCTGACGCTGGATCGGCATGGCGCGATCCGCATGGCCAACCACTATGTGGAAACGCTCACCGGCCTGACGGAGAGCCAGCTGATCGGGCAGGATTATTTCAGGCAGATGATCGCATCCCAGGAAAGCCGCGACTGGCGTTCGCGTCTGCTGGGGCATTTTGTCGAGGATCCTGCGCCGCTACGCTTCGAGGCGCTGCTCGCCACCCCCGACGGCCTGCGCAACATTACCTGGGTGCATTCGCTGATCGGCCAGGAAAGTGGCAGCGAACCCTTGATCCTGTCGGTTGGGCTGGATCTGACCGAACTCAAGAGCGCCCAGGCGCGCGCCAGTTATCTATCCGATTACGATACGCTGACCGGCCTCTACAATCGCCAGGGCTTTCAGCGGCGACTGGCCCATGCGCTGACCGAACTGAAGAGCGGCGCGCTGCTGCTGGTCGACCTCGACGATTTCAAGGCGATCAACGATCTGGCCGGCCATAGCGCCGGCGATGCGATGATCCAGCACACCGCCGAGCGTCTGCGCGAACTCAAGCCCACGCCCAAACTGGCAGCCCGGCTGGGCGGCGACGACTTCGTCCTGTTCCTGGAACCCTTGCCGGATGCGCAATTGCTGCAAACTGCGCGCTTCCTGTGCAAGGGCGACCACGAGCAGCATCTTGCCACCGCCTGCGTCGGCATCGCCATGGTCCAGCCCGACGACACCACGGAAAGCCTGCTCGGCCACGCCGATCTGGCGCTCTCCCAAGCGCGCGCCAAAGGCCGCTCCAACTGGCATCTCTACAACCCCGCGGATCGCACCCGCGAAAGCCTGCTCGACCGCACCGAACAACTCGCGCTGATCGGCGAGCCCGGCGTCGGCAAGACCGCCATTGTTGAAGGTCTGGCGCAGCGCATCGTCAATGGCGAAGTGCCCGAAACCCTGAAGAACAAGAAGGTGCTCGTGCTCGACATGGCGGGCCTGCTGGCCGGTGCTAAATATCGCGGCGAATTCGAGGAGCGCCTGAAGGCGGTGCTGAAAG
>DASVPF010000036.1:0-2814 GCA_036382965.1 Thiobacillus sp. | reverse complement strand
GGCAAGGACGACTACAACCCCGACAAGCTGCGCTATCACCGCATCATCATCATGACCGACGCCGACGTCGACGGCGCCCACATCCGCACCCTGCTCTTGACCTTCTTCTACCGCCAGATGCCCGAGCTGGTCGAACGCGGCCACATCTACATCGCCCAGCCGCCGCTCTACAAGGTCAAGCACGGCCGCGCCGAGCGCTACATCAAGGACGAACACGCGCTGAAAGAGCATTTGATGGCCGAGGCGATGAAGGATGCCGAACTGACGCCGATGGACGGCGCCATGCCCATCGTCGGCGACGCGCTGGAGACCCTGGCGCGCGAGTACTTCCTCGCCGAAGCCGTGAGCGAGCGTCTGGCGCGCCTGCTGCCCGACGACGTGCTGCAGGCCCTGATGAAGATCCCGCGTCTCTCCCTGGCTGACAGCGGCGCCGCCATGATGGCGGAAGCGAGCCTGGGCGCCGCGCTCGACGCGCACAAATTCGAAGTCGCCGCCGAATACATCGGCGAAACCGACAGTCATCGCCTGCGCATCACCCGCCATGCCCACGGCAACGTGCACATGAGCTTCCTCGAAGCCGACCTGCTCGAGACCGGCGACTACAACCAGCTCGTCAAGGTCGGCGACCTGCTGCGCGACCTCATCGGTCTCGGCGCCAAGGCCCGCCGCGGCGAGAAGGAAGCGCCGGTTGCGAGCTTCCGCGAAGCGATGGACTGGTTCCTCGCCGAAGTCAAACGCGGCATGAGCATCCAGCGCTACAAGGGCCTGGGCGAAATGAACCCCGCGCAGCTGTGGGAAACCACCATGGATCCCAAGGTGCGCCGACTGATGAAGGTGCAGATCGAGGACGTGATTTCGTCGGATCAGATTTTCACCACGCTAATGGGCGACGAGGTGGAGCCACGGCGGAATTTTATCGAGACGAATGCGCTGGGGGTGCGGAACCTGGATGTCTAGTCTTGTAGAGAATGTTAGTGAACGGAAATAGTGGCACTAGAAGCAATTCCGTGGCACTGGAAAAACGGAATTAGTGGCACTGCGGTGAATTAAAGGCCAACCAGTCAGGTTGGCCTTTTCTTTTCTAACATTTGCCTACGCTAGGCTTGCCAACAAATTTCCGTAGACGCAACCGAAGCGGATTCAGTAAGCTCAACAAATGTCGCTGCCGTCAGTTTGTCCACGGCAGCGTCCCCACAACGCTTTCGCACCCAATCGATCGATGAGGTAAGGCATGCATGGCGTCTCAGTGAACGAGATTGCCGAGGTGTGCGAGGTGAGTCCGGCCGTGCTCTACCAGCACTTCCGATCCAAGGAAGCCCTGTATGAACAGGTGATCAACGATCTGGCGTGCGAGCGCAAGGACTACGTTGACGCTGTGCTGTCTGGACCTTCGGATTTTGCCAACGTCCTTTATCGAATGACGGTGGTATTCGTGAAAGGCAGGATCAGAGATGCAGACTCGGTCAGAATCGAGCTGCGGTCACTGATCGACGGCGATGAGATCCAGAAAAAATTCTTTTTGAATCACTGGAAAGGGCTGACCGATTACATCGAATTAACCCGCCACGTCCGTCTTACACCAAACTCCGCAGCCTGCGCCGGTGATAAAAGGGGTAGCACCACTCGTGCGCCAAGAAAGCCCAGTAAACCGGGTTTTTTCTTTTTCAGAGACCGCTAGTTTTTCTTCGATTCAACGGGTAAATCAGAAAGCGATTGTTCCCGCCATGCCTGTAATGTGGCGCGCAACCGGTCTTCCTGCACCGGCAACGCAAAGGCGGCGTCGATGCGCAGGCGGGCGCTGACCTTGTCGAGCACGGCCTGGTGGGCCGCTTCGTAAAAAACCAGGATGCGGGTATTGGGCGCGCTTTGCACCGCGGCCAACAGGGATTCGAGGTTGGACAGGCGGTCGCGGAAATCGGTCTGGTGGTAAAAGTCGGCGACGATGACGGCCGGCGGGGCTTTGCGCACCAGGCTGATGGCCTTGCGCTCGGTCCACTCGGTGACGACGCTGTAGCCCAGTTCCTGGTACAGCTTCTTGTAGCCCGCGGTGCCGATGAAAGCGTTGACCATGAGCAGCCTGGGCGGCGTGCCCAGGCTCATGCGGCGGGGGCTTTTTTGCTGGCCGGTTTCTTGGCGGTGGCGGGCTTGGCAACAGCCTTCTTGGTCGCCGCTTTTTTCGCAGCGAGTTTCTTCGGTTCGGTGTCGGCCGCTTTGGCTTTCTTCGCCGCCGCCGGTTTGGCGGCCGTCTTCCTCGCCGGCTTCTTGGCCGGACCTTTGGCGACGCGCGCGGCGATCAGCGCGAGCGCTTCGTCCAGCGTGATCTCTTCCGGCGTGATGTCCTTGGGGAGCGTGGCGTTGGTGCTGCCGTGCTTCACGTAGGGGCCGTAGCGGCCGCTGCGCACGGTGATGTCCTTGCCGTCGTCCGGGTGCGGGCCGAGGGTCTTCAGCACCGAGGCGGCCGAGGCGCCGCGCTCGCGTTCCATCGCCAGCACTTCGAGCGCGCGCGGCAGGTCGATTTCGTACACGCTGTCGGTCTTGGGGATCGACTTGAACTTGCCGTCGTGCAAGAGATACGGCCCGAAGCGGCCGTTGTTGGCGACGATCGGCAGGCCGGTGACCGGATGGTGGCCCACTTCGCGCGGCAGCGAGAGGAATTTCAGCGCCAGTTCGAGCGTCGCGCTGTCGAGCGGGATCTCCTTCGGCCACGAGGCGCGGCGCGGCTTCGGCGCCTTCTTGTCTTCCACGATCGCGACGTCGCGCCCGAGGGCAAGACGCTGGCCGAGAGCAACAAAAACCTGGACGCGGTCGTGAGAG
>DASVPF010000035.1:0-3685 GCA_036382965.1 Thiobacillus sp. | reverse complement strand
GCCGCGCAGCCCGCATCGCCTTCGCTGGCGGACAAGGTCGCCTTCCTCAGGCAGGCCCGTCATTACCCCGAACCCACGCGCCGGGTGGACGCGGTGGAAACCCATATCTCGTGGGTCTTCCTCACCGAGGCCTTCGCCTACCGCAAGGAAGCCATCAACCGGCCTTGCGAACGCAGCCCGCGCGGCCACAACCGGTGCAGCGGCACCTATGCCATCGCCTCGCGCGATGCCGGCTGGAAACAGTGCGCAAGCTGCGGCGGCACCGGCAAACAGGGCGCCGCGCCCTGCATCTATTGCCAGGGCCTCGGCTGGAATCTGGCCAAGCCCTGGAGTCTTTGACGGGCTGGCGGCTGTATAGCCCGCCTGTCACCAGCGTAGCTCAAGATCGTCGTCCCGCCCCGCTTCGACCCGGCAGCCGAAACGGTGTCCCTCGCGGTCCATCGTCTCGCGCAGCCAGCGCGTATCCGTCGCCGACGTGCGATTGAGCCGGAAGCGCCGCATCTGCATGGGCGTCATCCGCAGCCGCCGCAGCGTGCCGCTGGCATCCAGCGTCAGAAAGTACATCAGGCACAGATCGCTGCGATACGACGTGTAGCCGGCGATGCCTTCGTAATCGTTGAGGAAGTCGCCGCAGCCATAGAGGATGGGCCGCTCCCGGTACACCTCGATGCCCAGCGGATGATGCGAGGAATGGCCGTGCACCACGTCCACCGCGCAACGCTCGACGAGCGCGTGGGCGAAAGTCCGATGTGCGGCGGGCACCGCGTAGCCCCAGTTGGCGCCCCAGTGGATCGAGGCCACCGCCACGTCCCCGGTTCGTTTCACCGCCTGCACCTGCGCCGCGACTCGCCGCAGCGTCGCGTCCGATAAATCGGCCAGTAGGTTCACCCCCGGCAGGCCCGGCGAGGCCGCCCACTCCGGCGGAATGCCGCTGCTCGCCGCGCCGAAGGCATACACCCACACGCGGCCCTTGCCCGGCACCGGCAGCAGCGCCGGCGCTGCCGCCTCGGCCAGGTCGCGTCCGGCGCCGGCGGTCTGCAATCCGGCGTGGCGCAGGGTTTCCAGCGTGTCGGCGAGCCCGGCGACACCCCAGTCGAGCACGTGGTTGTTGGCCAGCGCGCAACAGTCGATCCCCGCCGCCGTGAGGCAGGGCACGTTGGCCGGATGCATGCGGTAATGGATGCCCTTGCCGCGCTGCCAGTCGCCGCGCGCGGTCACCGCGGTTTCCAGATTGGCGATGCGCACGTCGGGCCGGACCCGCGTCCACTCCGCCAGCGCGTCGCCCCACACATAATCGAACCCCGCCGGCCGCGGGATAGTGCCGTGGGCCTTTTCCGCGAGCGCCACGTAATCCCGCGCCGAGGTCGCATAGCCTTCATGCAAGGTGGGGTCGCCGGGATGCGGCAGCACCTGGTCGATGCCGCGCCCGGTCATGACGTCGCCGCACAGGAACAGCGTCATGCCGCGTTCGCCTGCTGCCGATGCTTGCGTCGCTTCGGTCATCGTTCCCGTCCTGCCGGCCACGGCCGCGCCACCCAACAGTTCAAGAAAACGCCGGCGGCCCGTCGCGTTCGGCTCCATGATTTCCCCCGCAATCGCTGCTCTCAGCTTGGCATACTATGAAAGCGTCGCCAGTTCGCACAGGAAACACCCCATGAGTCTGGAAGATCTGCGCCTGTTCGCCCTCGATACCAGCCACCCCTTCGGCGACCGGGTGGCACGGCAACTGGGGCAGCCGCTCGCCGCCCACGAAGAACGCGAATTCGAGGACGGCGAGCACAAGGCGCGGCCGCTGGAAAGCGTGCGCGACCGCGACGTCTATGTCATCCAGTCGCTCTACGGTGAGCCGGATCACAGTGCCAGCGACAAGCTGGTGCGGCTGCTGTTCTTCATCGGCGCGCTGTGCGATGCTTCTGCCGCCCGCGTCACCGCCGTCGTGCCCTACCTCGCCTATGCCCGCAAGGACCGGCGCAGCCAGCCGCGCGACCCGCTCGGCAGCCGCTACGTGGCCCAGCTGATCGAGGCCGTCGGCACCGACCGCGTGCTGACGCTCGACGTGCACAACCTCGCCGCGTACCAGAACGCGTTTCGCATCCCCGCCGAGCATCTCGAGGCGAAGTGGCTCCTGGTCGGGCATGTCATGCCCCTGCTCGGCGAGAGCGACGCGGTCGTGGTCTCGCCCGACGCCGGCGGCGTCAAGCGCGCGGAGGCCTTCCGCCAGTCCCTGAGCCGCGCGCTCGGGCGCTCCGTCGGCGCCGCGTTCATGGAAAAATACCGCAGCGCCGGCGTCGTCTCCGGCGATGCGGTGGTGGGCGACGTGGCCGGCAAAACCGCCATCGTCGTCGACGACCTCGTCAGCAGCGGCACCACGCTGGCGCGCGCCGCCGCCGCCTGCAAACGGCTCGGCGCAGCGCGCGTTCTTGCTGCCGCCACCCACGGCGTGTTCGCGGGCGAGGCCGGCAACGTGCTGCTCAATCCCGCGCTGGATGAGCTGGTCGTCACCGACAGCATTCCGCCCTTCCGTCTGCCGCCGTCACTCCTGCACAACAAGGTGAAGGTACTGGAGACCGCGCCCCTGTTTGCCGAGGCCATCCGCCGCCTGCACAGCGGCGGTTCGCTGGTGGACTTGCTGGCGGACTGATTCGGCGGATCGATCCGGCCCTTACAGCTGCGCAAGTTCGATATGCCACTCAGCCAGACCCAGATACTCATGCGCGGCGTTCACCCACTTCTGCGGCGGATGGCGGCCGTCGTCGCGTAAGTGCCAGATGGCCAGCTTGGCGCGCAGCGTCGCCCGGCCGCTCTGGTAGAAATGCAGCAGCGGTTCCGGCCAGCGGTCGCCGCTCGCCTCGCCATAGGCCGCCAGCAGCCACGCGCCGATTTCGGGCATGCCCAGCCGCTCGCATTCCAGTGCCAGTTGGCTGAGTTCATCCAGCGCGTCGGCGATGCGGAAATCCCGCTTGAACTCCAGGCAATCGATCACCACCGGTTCGTCCAGCAGGCACACATGCTCGGGCCGCAAATCGCCGTGGCCTTCGACGATGCGCCCCTGCGCCACCCGCGCATCCAGCAGCGCCGCCTGCCGCTGCAGAAAGTTCGACTGCATCCCGGCGATGCGCGCCAGGCGCGCTACCGGCAGGCCGAATTCGGGCCGGCCCAGTTCCCGCTGCGACTCGGCGATCTGCCCTGCCAGCCGTTGCCGGTAGTATTCCGCGCGCAGGCGTTCCGGCACCGCGCCGGCGTAAAAGGCGGCGAGCCGGCGCGCCAGGCCGCGCACCGCATCCTGCGTCACCGCCCGCCGGTGGATCAGGCTGTCCAGCATGCGCGCCGCCGGCAGCCGCCGCATCTTCACCAGCCAGTCCGCCGGCTGCCCGTCCCCGCTTAGAGTCAAACTGCCGTCCGCCGCCAGCAACAGCGGCACCACCGCCAGATAGACCTCCGCCGCCAGGCGCCGGTTGAGTTGCAGCTCCGCCTCGCAATCCAGGCGCCGCGCCGCCAGCGTCCTGAAATCCAGGTAGTCGTAGCGCACCGGTTTTTTCAGCTTGTAGGCGAAGGCCTCGGTGAGGAAGACCCACGAGATATGGGTTTCCACCGCGTCCACCCGGCGCGTGGGTTCGGGGTAATGACGGGCCTGCCTGAGGAAGGCGACCTTGTCCGCCAGCGAAGGCGATGCGGGCTGCGCGGC
>DASVPF010000034.1:0-4519 GCA_036382965.1 Thiobacillus sp. | reverse complement strand
CTGCAGCGCATACGGCGTGGCGAGCTGGCCGCCCTTCAGTGCGCGGTCGACGAGGTAGGTGGCGTTCGGCATGTGCAGATCTTCCGGCACGCGCTGCCCGCCGCTGATGTATGCTAGCGGCAGACGATGGCGGATCAGACCGTCGAGCGCGGCGCCCGGCTGCGGCGTTTCGTCGAGCTTGGTCAGGATGCAGGCGGCTGCACCCTGGCCAAACCGCGCCATCGCCTGTTCGATCGCCGCCCCCTGCTGGTTGGCGGACATCACGGCGAGGCGGCGCACGCCCAGGGCATCGAGCGCCTGCCCCTCGCGAATGCGCGGGTCGGACGGCGCAAAGCCGGCGGTGTCGATCAGCACCAGTTTTTTGGCTGCGAGTTCAGGCAACAGCCGCGCCAGGCTGACATGATCTTCAGCCACATGCAGCGACACACCGAGCAGGTCGGCATACACCGCCAGTTGCGCTGCCGCGCCAATGCGGTAGGCGTCGGCCGCCACCAACGCCACCTGCGCGGCGCCGTGCGCCTCCACCCCGCGCGCGGCGAGCTTGGCGAGCGTCGTGGTCTTGCCCGAGCCGGTCGAGCCGACCAGGGCGTAGCGCCCCCCAGTCGCCAGCAGGTCATCCTCACTTCCCTGCAGCGGCAGGTTGCGGATCAGCACTTGGCGCAGCCAGCGCCGGGCGGCGTCGGCGTCGAGCCCGCGCGGCAGGCGCGCGGCTAGCGTGCGCGCCAGCGTGCTGCCGAAGCCGGCGGCGAACAAGGTCTGCATCAGCGCAACCCGTACCGGGTCGCGCCGCCGCGCCGCCCCCCAGGCAAAGCCGGCCAGCTGGTTTTGCAACAGGCCGCGCAGGCGCGCCAGCTCATTCAGGATGCGCGAACTGCCGGCCGTCTCCGCATCCTGCGCGGCCACCGGCGCCGCCAGTTCGGAATACGCACTGGCCAGCAGTTCGACGCCCTGCGGATGCGGACGGGTGGACAGCACCACGGCATCGTCGCCCAGTTCCGTCCGAACGCGCGCCAGACCTTCGCGCGCATTCGCCGCGATGAATACCTGCACGCTCATGCACCCTCCGCCATGTTCAGTTCCGTATTCACCTGCACGATTTTATCGGCAGGCACCTCGGCGTAGGCAATCACCGACAGCCGCGGCAGGTTGCGCCGCAACAGCCGCGACAGCATGGCGCGCAGGCCGGGCGAGGTCAGCAGCACGGGCGGGTAGCCTTCGCGCTCCTGTCCGGCCAGTGCGCGTTCCGCCGCGTCGTTGAGCGCATCCAGCGTGGCGGGGGACAGCAGGGCTTCGCCCTCCTCGCCCATCTCGTTCAGCAGACGGGTTTCCGTCGCCGCGGCCAGCCCGATCACGTGCAGCGTGTCGCTGCCCTCGAACAAACGGTTGACAATGCTGCGCCCGAGCGCGGCGCGCACGGTTTCCACCAGTTCGTCGATCGCCTGGGTTTTCGGCGCGCGCGCCGCCAGCGTTTCGAACAGGGTGCGGGTGTCGCGGATCGAGACGTTTTCCGCGATCAGCTGCTGCAGCACGGCCTGCACGCTGGTCAGCGGCAAATGGCGCGGCGTCACGTCCTCGACCAGGCCCGGATGGTTGCGCGCCAGCGCGTCGAGCAGCTGCTGCACCTCGGTGCGCCCCAGCAGCTCCGGCGCATGCTGGCGGAACACGGCCTCGACCTGGCGCGCGATCAGCTCGGCGGGCTCGAACACGACGAAGCCGCGCAACTCGGCTTCCTCTTCGCGCCCCGCCTCGATCCAGATTCCGCCAAACCCGGTCAGCGGATCCGTCCCCGGCGTGCCGTCAAGGCGTCCCAGCACATCGCCCATGTTCACCGCCAGCACCTGGCCGGTCGGCAATTCGCCGTGCGCCACGTCGACGCCCTTGAGGGTGATGCGGTAGCTATTGGGCTTGAGGTCGAGGTTGTCGCGCACGCGGATAAGCGGCACCACCAGCCCCATATCGGTGGCGAAGCGGCGGCGTGCCTCGGTGATTCTGGCCAGCGCCGCGCCGCCCTGGTTGCGGTCGACCAGCGGGATCAGGCGGTAGCCGACTTCGAGCGCCAGCACGTCGACCGCGGGAATATCGGCCCAGGTGACGTCGAGCGGCGCGGTGGCCTCCTCGATTGCTTGCAGCGGCTCGACTTCGAGCGCCGTGCGCTGACGGCGCATCAGCCAGAAGCCCAGCCCACCCAGCACCACGGCAATCGTCAGGAAGGCCAGATGCGGCGTGCGCGGAATCACCCCCAGCGAACCCAGTACCGCGGCCGCCACATACAGCGTCTGCGGGCGCCCGAACACCTGGGTGGAAAACTCGCGCGACAAGTCCTGCTCGCTCGATGCACGGCTCACCACGATGCCCGCCGCAGTCGAAATGATCAGCGCGGGAATCTGCGTCACCAGTCCGTCGCCCACGGTCAGCAGCGCATAGCGCCCGAGCGCGTCGGCGATCGCCAGATTGTGCTGCAGCATGCCCACTGCGATGCCGCCGATCAGGTTGACCACCAGAATGATCATGCCGGCGATGGCGTCGCCGCGCACGAACTTGGACGCACCGTCCATCGCGCCATAAAAATCGGCTTCGCGGCCGATCTCGCCGCGGCGCATGCGCGCTTCGGCCTCGTTGATGAATCCGGCATTCAGATCGGCATCGACCGCCAACTGCTTGCCCGGCATCGAATCGAGCGTGAAGCGCGCCGCCACCTCGGCAATGCGCCCGGAGCCCTTGGTGATGACGACGAAGTTGATGATGATGAGGATCATGAACACCACGAAGCCGACCGCGATATTGCCGCCGACCAGGAAATTGCCGAACGACTCGATCACCTTGCCCGCGGCGTCCGTCCCGGTGTGGCCCTGCATCAGGATGATGCGGGTGGACGCCACGTTGAGCGACAGGCGCAGCAGCGTGGTCAGCAGCAACACCGTGGGAAACACCGAAAAATCCAGCGGACGCCGCGAATTCAGGCTCACCAGCATCACGATCATCGCCAGCGCAATGTTGAGCGTGAACAGCACGTCGAGCATGAAGGTGGGCAGCGGCAACACCATCATCGCCAGAATCAGCAGCACCAGCATCGGCACGGCCAGCCGGTTCGCCGGCACGCCCATCACCATCGTCGCGCCCTGTACGCTCATCCGATCACCTCGTTAATCGCTTTAGGCCTAGCGTTCGCCCCCTCTCTCTCTGGGAGAGGGCTTCCCTGCCCCGCCTGCTGCTGACGACCGCGCAACTGCGCCCGCACTTCCGGATGGACCTCGGCTTCACGCGCCTCGGCCAGCACTTCCTGCCAGGTCATCGCGTGGCGCCGCAGATAGCGCCACCAGCGCCAGCCCGCGTCCAGCGCCGCCGCCAGCGCCAGCGCCGCCGCCAGCGCCAGCACGCCGCGCCCGATCCAGGCAGCGATCGCATGCAGCGCTCCACGCATTTCGCTGCCGGCCAGGCTTTGCAGTCCCGGCCAGCCGCTTGCCAGCGTCCAGCCGACCGCAGCTGCGGCGAGCGCCAGTTTCATCAGCGCCAATGTTCCGTCGAACCAGGAATCGGCAGAAAACAGCCGGGCAATGGGCTTGAAAGGATGGGCGCGCGTCAGGTCGGCCTGCGCCGCCTGGGGCGCGTAGACCCAGCCCGAGAGCAACATGGGCGCTACCAGCGCGGCGACGAAGATGACGGCCAGCACAGGCAACACCGCCAACAGTGCCGTCTGTGCCGCATCGAGAAAAACCGGTGAAAAAGGCTCGGCGGCGTGCATGAACGCCGCTTCGGTCAGGGTCTGCAAGGCCTTCAGCAGACGCGGCGCCAGCCAGCCCAGCATCGCCAGTGCCGACAGCAATACCAGCCACGCCGTGAGTTCGGCAGAACGCGGCACATCGCCCGCGCTGCGCGCCTGCTGCAGACGGCGCGGACTTGCCGGTTCGGTACGGGATGAATCTGTCTCCTCGGCCATGCTCGCCTCAATTTTTGGGCAGTCTAGCAGGTGTGTGGCTGGATGGCACGATCCGGCGCGGCCCGCCCCATGAAGCGGAACCCGAAAATCAGCATATCGCCAACACTCAAGAGGGCGCCCTGCGCTATACTCTTGCGCAGAACCGCGGTTCGACCCCGGCACCCGTCCGGACAGACACCATACAATTCACAGAAAACAGGAGGAGTTATTATGAAGACAACCCTATACGTGGCAACGGCCATGGCGTCCGCTTTGTCCCTGTCCACCCCGGCGACTGCTGGATTTTTCGATTTCACCCTGGCCCCCTACGTGGGCGCTAGCGTGGGCCAGTCCAAAACCGATGTTTCCTGTCCCGCTGGCATCTCGTGCGACGACAAGGACACCGCCTGGAAAGTGTACGGCGGCCTGGAAATGAACGAATACATCTCCATGGAAGTGGGCTATGTCAATGTTGGGAACAGCAAGTACAGCGGCGCAGTGAGCGGAACCCGGGCAACCACCGGGATGACCGGGCAAGTGGTCGGAACGTATACGCTGAATCCCAGCTTGCACCACTTGTCACGTCATTGTGCGCGAGGGCTT
>DASVPF010000033.1:0-2123 GCA_036382965.1 Thiobacillus sp. | reverse complement strand
AAGGCCGGAACATCCCGGCCTCTTTCGGTGGATCAACGCAGCATCAGGCCGCCTGCACCGGAATCGCCTGGCGCGTGTCCATGATGCGGTTGTCCGCGTCCACGTACACCAGCTCCGGCGCGTAGCGCGCCAGTTCCAGCTCGTTGTAGACAGCGTAGGTGGCGATGATGACGAGGTCGCCCGGATTCGCCTTGTGCGCGGCGGCGCCGTTCACCGAGATGATGCCGGAATCGCGCGCCGCGCGGATGGCGTACGTGGTGAAACGCTCGCCGTTGGTGACGTTGTAGATCTGGATCTGCTCGTATTCGTGGATGTTGGCCGCGTCCAGCAGGGTTTCGTCGATGGCGCACGAGCCTTCGTAATGCAGCTCGGAATGCGTGACGGTCGCCCGGTGCAGCTTGGACTTGAGCATCGTTCTTTGCATGACGGTGCCCTCACAAAAAAAGGACAACCATTATACCCAAAGGGCACAAGTAAAACTTCAGGGCAGTGCCCAAGGCTGAATGTGGGGTTAAATCGGGAGGGGAAATCCAGCTTGTCGAACCGGGACGATCCCCGGCCTGGTCGAGTCAATGAGTGTCGTCCGCACCCAGCCACGCCGGGATGTCGCGCTGGCCGTGCAGCACCCGCCAGACGTCGATATGGTCGTTGCGCTCGATGTAAAGAACCAGATGGGGATAGCGCGCCAGCGGCCAGGAGCGCAAGCCGGGAAGGTTCAGCTCGTGCGCGTAGCGCGGCGAGCCTGTGGCCGGGTGGCGGCCGATGTGGGTGTATGCCTGCTCCAAGGCTTCGATGAAGCCCATCGCAGCCTGCCCGGCGTCCTCGCTCAGGTAGTGTTCGATGGCGCTATCGATATCCCTGTTAGCCAGTTCACGCGGGATGACTGGCTTGGATTTCATCCGCGAGCGCGGGGCTTTGCGCGGCCACGTACCCGCGCGCGCAGTGCATCGAAATAGGTGGCATCGGCGGGTGCGGCCGGCGCGGAGGCCGCGCCCTCCAGCAGCAGGCTGCGCAGATGCAGTCGATCCGCGTCCTTGCGGATCAGTTCCCGCACATATTCACTGCTGGTGCCGTAGCCGCGCTGGCTGACCTGCTCATCCACGAAAGACTTGAGTGAGTCGGGAAGGGAAATGTTCATTGTGCTCATGTAGCCATGCTAGATGGCTTGCCAAAATTTGGCAAGATACGTGTGGATCAAATCGGGAGGGGGAAATCAATGTTGTCGATCAGCCGGGTTTTTCCCAGCCAGGCCGCGCCCAGCACCACCAGGCGATCGCTGCCAAGGGCGGGCGCCTGGAGGGTCGCGGCGTCGCGCAGCGCGACGTAATCGACGCGCCAGCCCGCCATGTTCAGGCGGCGGCGGGCGGCGGCGCACAGGGCGTCGAAATCGCGTTCGCCGGCCTGGACGGCCGCGACGATGGCGGCGAGTTCGCGCTGGAGTTGCGGCGCCTGGATGCGTTCGGACGTGCCGAGATAGCCGTTCCGCGAACTCAGCGCCAGGCCGTCGGCCTCGCGCAGCGTGTCGCCCGCCAGAATGTCGATCGGCAGGTTGAACTGCCGCACCAGCTCGCGGATGACGAGCAGCTGCTGGAAATCCTTCCTGCCGAACACCGCCACGCGCGGCTGCACCAGATTGAAGAGCTTCAGCACCACCGTCGCCACGCCGCTGAAATGGCCGGGGCGGAAGGCGCCGCACAAGTCCTTCGCCAGCGCCTCGGGCGGCTGCACGCTAAAGGTCTGCGGCACCGGGTACATCTCGGCGACGTCGGGCGCGAACACGAGGTCGCAGCCGGCGGCGGCAAGCTTGTCGCAGTCGGCATCGAGCGTACGCGGATAGCGTTCGAAGTCTTCCCCTGCGCCGAACTGCAGCGGGTTGACGAAGATGCTCGCGACCACCGGTTTGCCGTGCTGCTTCGCCAGCTCGACCAGCGACACATGCCCGGCATGCAGGTTGCCCATGGTCGGGACGAAGGCGGTGCGGGTTTCGCCGGCGAGGGCGGCGCGCAGTTCGGCGGCGGTGTGGATGCGCTTCATGTTTTACAAGGAGGACGCACAGGACGCTGAGGTAAAGCAGAGGTTTTTCCGTGCCCTCTGCGCCCTCCTTGTGAATCGTTTTGAAAGCA
>DASVPF010000032.1:0-1882 GCA_036382965.1 Thiobacillus sp. | reverse complement strand
GCCGAACCCGTCATCCAGCAGCAGGGCAGCAGCCGCGTCGTGGTGCAACTGCCCGGCGTGCAGGACACCGCCAAGGCCAAGGACATCCTCGGCCGCACCGCCACGCTGGAAATCCGCATGGTCGACGAGCAGGCCGATGCGGCCGCCGTCAACCGCGGACAGGCGCCGTTCGGCGACGACATCGTGGTCAGCCGCGGCGGCGGCAACATCGCAGTGAGAAAGGACGTGGTGCTGACCGGCGACTCGATCACCAACGCCTCGCCGGGCTTCGACAGCAGCAGCGGGCAGGCCGCCGTGCACGTCAATCTGGACGGCAAGGGTGCACGCATCTTCAAGGACGTGACGCGCGAAAACGTCGGCAAGCGCATGGCGATCCTGCTGATCGAAAAAGGCGTGGCCGAGGCCATCACCTCGCCGGTCATCCGCGAGGAAATCGGCGGCGGCCGGGTGCAGATCACCGGCATGGAATCCGCGCAGGAAGCTTCCGATGTCGCCCTGCTGCTGCGCGCCGGCGCGCTCGCCGCGCCGATGCAGATCGTCGAGGAACGCACCGTCGGCCCCAGCATGGGCGCCGAAAACATCGCCAAGGGCTTCCACTCCAACCTGTGGGGCTTCCTCGCGGTCGCGCTGTTCATGGCGATCTACTACCGCATCTTCGGGCTGTTCTCGGCGATCGCACTCGCCATCAACGGCTTCTTCCTGATTGCGCTGCTCTCG
This sequence comes from Thiobacillus sp., assembly GCA_036382965.1. GTDB lineage: Bacteria > Pseudomonadota > Gammaproteobacteria > Burkholderiales > Thiobacillaceae > Thiobacillus. Next base: position 1,165 of record DASVPF010000032.1, on the reverse strand, counting down.
ATGATGCAGGCCACGCTCACCCTGCCCGGCATGGCGGCGATCGCGCTCACGCTCGGCATGGCCATCGACGCCAACGTGCTGATCAACGAGCGCATCCGCGAGGAGCTGCGCAGCGGCGCCACCCCGCAGGCGGCCATCCACGCCGGCTACGAACGCGCCTGGGCGACCATTCTCGATTCCAACCTCACCACCCTGATCGCCGGCATCGCGCTGTTCTGGCTGGGCTCCGGTCCGGTGCGCGGCTTTGCCGTGGTGCTGTGCCTGGGCATCCTCACCTCCATGTTCAGCGCCGTCACCGTGTCGCGCGCGATGGTCAACCTCAGCTACGGCCGCCAGGCACGGCTGAGCAAAGTTTCCATTTAAGGCCCCGCCATGCTGGAATTTTTCCCGTTCAAGAAAACCATCCCCTTCATGAGCTGGGGCAAAGTGACGACCGCGATTTCCCTGCTCACTTTCCTCTTTGCGGTCTGGTCGCTGTGGCACCAGGGCCTGAATCTGGGCATCGATTTCACCGGCGGCACCCTGATCGAGGTTCGCAGCAGCCAGCCGGCCGATCTGCACAGCATCCGCGCTGCGCTGGAAAAGACCGGCCTGCCCGAAGTCTCGGTGCAGAATTTCGGCACCAGCCGCGACGTGCTGATCCGCCTGCCGGTCAGGAAGGACGCCAATGCCGCGCGCACCAGCGACATCGTGATGACCGCGCTGAAGGCCGCCGACCCCAGCGTCGAACTCAAGCGGGTCGATTTCGTCGGCCCGCAGGTCGGCAAGGAGCTCTACGACAACGGCGCGCTGGCGCTGCTGGTGGTGGCCTTCGGCATCATGGCCTACCTGGCGATCCGCTTCGAGTGGCGCTTCGCGCTGGCGGGGATGCTCGCCAACCTGCACGACATCGTCATCATCCTCGGCGTGTTCGCATTCTTCCAGTGGGAGTTCACGCTCACCGTGCTGGCCGGCGTGCTCGCGATCCTGGGCTACTCGGTCAACGAGTCGGTGGTGGTGTTCGACCGGATCCGCGAGAACATCCGCAAGATGCGCGGCGCCACCATCCCGCACATCATCGACGACGCCATCACCCGCACCATGAGCCGCACCATCATCACCCACGGCTCGACCCAGATCATGGTGCTTTCGATGCTGTTCTTCGGCGGCGAGGCGCTGCACAACT
>DASVPF010000031.1:0-3091 GCA_036382965.1 Thiobacillus sp. | reverse complement strand
GAGTTCGCGTGCGAGCACGATCTGCGACAGGCCCACGTCCTGCAGGAAGCGGGCTTTCTCGGGCGTGCGGATGTCGCACTGGGTACTGGCGTGCAACTGGATCGGCGGCAAATCGAGCTCCAGCAGGCCCATGTCCTGGATGATCAGCGCATCGACGCCGGCCTCGTACAACTGCCAGATCTGCCGGCGTGCCGGCTCCAGTTCGTCGTCGGCGAGAATGGTGTTGAAAGTGACGAACACGCGCGCATTGAAGCGGTGCACATGCGCTGCCAGCCGTGCGATGTCGGCGATGTCGTTCGCCGCCGCCGCGCGCGCGCCGAACGACGGCCCGCCGATGTACACCGCGTCGGCACCGTGGTTGACGGCTTCAATGCCGATGCCGGCATCGCGCGCGGGCGCAAGCAATTCGAGCTGATGGGGTTCCACGAGGCGGCGTTTCCGGGACGGCAAAACGCCATTTTACTTACTTGATGGGATCGCGGCTCGCCAATTGCAGATAGGGCTGCTGCTTGATCGCCTTGACCGACAGGTTCAGCGTGATCTCGTTGCTGGCGAGGAACGCATACTTGCCCATGTTGAAGTCCGTTCGCTTCACCGTGACGGTCGCACTGGCGCCGCAGGCGTCCACGTTGAACGTGGCGTCCTGCATGCACTGGAAGCGGGTGAGCGTGAGCGTCACCGGCCGGGTCACGCCCTTGATCGTGAGTTCGCCCGACAGGCTCGACTGGTCGCCGTTCAGTGTCATCTTGCTGGACCTGAAGGTGATGGCCGGATAGTTGGCGGTGTCGAAGAAATCCGCGGTCTGCATCTGCTCGTCCAGCAAGGCATAACCGGTGTTCACCGAAGTGGCGTCGATGCTGACCTCGGCCGATCCGGTTTTGGCGGCGTGATCGATCACCAGCCTGCCGCTGATTTTTTCGAAGCGATGGGTCTGGTTGGCCAGTCCCAGGTAGCGATAGCTGAACTGCGAAGATGTCTGGCTGCTGTCGATGACATAAATTTCGGGCGCGGCCTGGGCCGTAGCGGCACCGGCAAGCAGCATGGTCAATGTGGCAAGAAGTTTCATCGAAGCCCCCTGATTTGAATGAACCTGGATACTCTCGCTGGCGACATGCGCCAGAAACCTCTCCTGAGTCGTTGCATTCTCAAGGAGCAGTGCGAATCTGCTTGCAACTGCTATGCCACGTCGGGCAATCGAAAGGCGTCCCGCAAATAAACCAAATAAAACAGCAGGTTATTTAACACCTCCCATCCTGGATTTTTGCCGCGGGCCAGGCCGCCGCTTGATGGAAACCCAACAACCCGGCCCGAAGCGGCGACCTTCTGGCGTCCGCCCGATCAACCGAGCAAGGCGCATGCCCGGTGATGGATACCCGTGTGCCGGCCGGCTTATTGCGCGGCAGGCTGTTCCTTGACAGCCTCGATGGCCAGTTCCAGCGTGACGTCGTCGCTCACGTTGGGCACATACTTGCCCATATTGAATGCCGAACGCTTGACCACGGCAGTCGCATTGGCGCCACAGGCTTCCACCTTCAGCATGGGATGCGGCATGCACTTGAAGTGGGTGATGGCGAGCATCACCGGCCGGGTCACCCCCTTGATCGTAAGGTCGCCCGCCAGGCTCACGGGCTGGTCGCCCTTGAAGGTCATCTTGCTGGACTTGAAGGTGATCGTCGGGTATTTGGCGGTGTCGAAGAAATCCGCCGCCTGGATGTGTTCGTTGAACAGCGGGATCCCCGTGTTGACCGAGGTGGCGTCGATGACGACGTCGGCCGAACCGGTTTTGGCGGCGCGGTCGAGCACCACCTTGCCGCTCGTTTTATCGAACTTGTGCGTCTGGCTGGAGAAACCGAAGTGGCTGTAAGTGAAATGCGGAAACGTGTGATTGTTGTCGATGACGTAGGTTTCGGGCGCGGCCTGGGCGGCAATGGAAAAAATGGCAAGCGTAGTCAGGGTGGCAAGACGTTTCATTTGAAGCTCCTTCAAGTCAGTAAACAGGGGATTATTTGCCGCTGGCGGCAAGGTGGAATGTCACCTGGACCTCGTTGGCGACGGTGGCGACGTCGGCCCACATGCCTTCGCCGATACCGAAGACCAGACGTTTGAGGACGAACGCGCCGTCAAAGGTGGCCATGTTCTGGCCGGGATGGAAACTCACCGGCACGACTATCTCGCGGCTTCTGCCCTTGAGCGTGAGCGTGCCGCGCATCTCGTAGCGGTTGTTGCCGAGCGCGCGAATCGGGCCGGAAACGAACACCGCCTTCGGGTAGACGCTGCGGTTGAACCACAGCCTGCCGGCGGATTCGTCGTCGGCCTCGGGCGAGCCGGCGTCGATGCTGGCGAGGTCGATTTCGATCTGTGCGCGGGCGGCTTCGGGTTTGACCGGGTCGAACATCATCTGGGCGGTGAAGCGCTTGAATCCGCCTTTCACCGGCACGCCCATCTGGCGGAATTCGAAGCCGATCGTGCTCTGCTTCGGCAGTACCGTGCGGTATTCCACCGCGTGGGCCGTCGGCGTAGCCAGCGTCGCAAGCAAGGACAACAAGAGGGCCAGTTTCATGCGCGTGCCTTTCTGTTCCAGCCCATGCGCTGCAGGAAAGGCTGGCGTTCGACGAAGTGATGCTGCAGCGCGGCGCCCACGTGCACGACGACCAGAGCAAGCAGCGTGAAATTCAGCGCCTTGTGTACGCCGGTGAGCAGTTCGCCCAGTGCGCGGTCCTTGCCGATCAGGTCCGGCAGCGGCAGCACGCCGAACCAGACCGTCTGGAATCCCTTGGCCGAACTCATCAGCCAGCCCGACAGCGGCACCGCGAACATCAGCAGATACAGCAGGCCGTGCACGGCGCGGCTGGCCCAGCGCTGCCAGGGCACTACGCTGGCGGGGAGCGGCGGCGGCGTGTAGGTCAGCCGCCACAGCACGCGTAGGGCCGCCAGCATCAGCACGGTGATGCCGATCCATTTGTGGTAGCTGTAGAGCCTGAGCTTGTCGGGCGACAGCGGCAGGCCGACCATATAAAGGCCGAGCGGAAACCCCACGAAAATCAGCAGCGCCACCAGCCAGTGCATGCAGGACGCCACGTTCAACGTGGAC
>DASVPF010000030.1:0-3436 GCA_036382965.1 Thiobacillus sp. | reverse complement strand
CGGGGCTGCTGTCGACGAAGCCGCGCTCCTCGAACCAGTGTTCGGTGCGGGTCGTCAGCACGAACAGCTTCCTGAAGCCTGCCTTCCGGCCTCTTTTTTCGGCATTCGCCAGCAGCAGATTGCCGAAGCCGCGCCGTACATCCACGGTTTCCGCGGCAAGACCTTCGTCATCGCCTTTGGCGGCGAGCTGGTGGCGGACGGCGGTTTCGTGCAGCTGGCGCACGACGTCAACCTGCTGAACAGTCTGGGCGTGCGCCTGGTGCTGGTCCACGGCGTGCGGCCGCAGGTGGAGGCACGGCTGACCGAAACCGGCACCGCGATCCGCTATGTCAACGGCCTGCGCGTCACCGACGACACCGCGCTGGCGTGCGTCAAGGAAGCCGCCGGCACGGTGCGGGTGGAAATCGAGGCGCTGCTGTCGCTGGGGCTGGCCAACACGCCGATGGCGGGCGCCGACATCCGCGTGGCCTCGGGCAACTTCGTCACCGCGCAACCGCTGGGGGTGCGCGACGGCGTCGACCTGCTGCACACCGGCGAAGTGCGCAAGATCGACGCTGCCGCCATCCGCCGGCGGCTCGACCAGCACGACATCGTGCTGCTGTCGCCCATCGGCTACTCGCCCACCGGCGAGATTTTCAACCTCAGCCTGGAAGACGTGGCCACCCAGGCGGCGGTCGAACTGGCGGCCGACAAGCTGATTTTCCTGATGGATACCGAGGGCGTCCCGGACAAGGGCCGCACGATCCACAACGCGCTGACCGTCAACGAAGCGCGGCAGATCCTCGACAAGGCAAAGAAGCTGCCCGAGGACGTGGCCTACTACCTGCCCTGCGCCATCACCGCCTGCACCCAGGGCGTCAAGCGCGCCCACCTCATCAGCCGTCATCGAGACGGCGCGCTCTTGTCCGAACTGTTCACCCGCGAGGGCGTGGGCACGCTCGTCACGCCGGCGCCGCTGGAAACCCTGCGCGCCGCCACCATCGACGACGTCGGCGGCATCCTCGGCCTGATCGAGCCGCTGGAGCGCGAAGGCATCCTGGTGCGGCGCTCGCGCGAACTGCTGGAAATGGAAGTCGAGCGTTTCCTGGTGCTCGAATCCGACGGCGTCATCGCCGGCTGCGCCGCGCTCTATCCCTTTCCCGAGGAGCAGGCGGCCGAGCTCGCCTGCCTGGCCGTCTCCAAGGAGTTCCGCGGGCGCGGCTTCGGCAATCTGCTGCTGGCGGATGCCGAAAAAAGAGGCCGGAAGGCAGGCTTCAGGAAGCTGTTCGTGCTGACGACCCGCACCGAACACTGGTTCGAGGAGCGCGGCTTCGTCGACAGCAGCCCCGACCATCTGCCGAAAAGCAAGCAGGCGCTGTACAACTACAAGCGGAGATCCAAGGTTCTCCAGAAATCCCTGTAAACAAGAAACAAGGACGAGACTTGCATCGATTGCTCCCACGGCGGGCGCTGCCCCTCCTCGCTCCCCATATGCCGGCCGGCGCCGGCGGGCACGGGCTGCGCGCGCGGATGCGTCGCTGCCTGGCGCGCGCCGGGTTGCTGGTTCTGCTGCTGCTTGCCGGTGTCCGTCCTGCCGTCGCCGTCGCCGTCGACCCAGACCGTCCGCTGGTATTCGGCGTCTTCCCCAATATGACGGCCAAGCAGATGGTCGAAACCTACCGCCCGCTCACCGATGCGCTGGAGAAGACTCTGCAGCGCCATATCGTCGTGTACAGCGCGCGCGATTTCAAAACCTTTGTCGAGCGTACCCGACAGGGCGAATACGACCTTCTGCTGACCGCGCCGCACCTGGCCTGGCTGGCACGCCAGGACGCCGGCTACCGGCCGCTGTTGAAATATGCCCAACCCACCCATGGCCTGCTGGTGGTCAAGGCCGATTCGCCGTTCCGTGCGCCGGACGCGTTGCGCGGCCATACCGTCGCCACCGCCGACAGCCTGGCCGTGGCCGTGTTGGCCATGCAGGCCGAACTGGCCGCCCACGGGCTCAAGCGCGACATCGACTACCGCACGGCGGATGCGGGCACGCACCACAATGCCGCGATGCAGGTAGCCAACGGGCGCGCCGACGCCGCCATCCTGGGCTTGCACCCCTATCTGCTGCTGCCGCCCGAACTGCGCCAGCAATTGCGGGTGCTCGCCGAGACGCCGCCCCTCTCGAGCCTGATGTATCTGACCCACCCGCGTCTGCGTGACGCCGAGGCGCAGGCCATCCGCCGCGCATTGCTGGATTTCGCCGCCAGCGCCGAGGGACGCGCCTTCATGCAGCGCGGCGGCTACGGCGGCTTCACCGCCGTGGACGGCAGCGAATTGCGCGCCTTCCGCCCCTACGCCATGCAGGTTCAGGACATGTTGCGGGCGACACGATGAAGGCCTGGATCGGACGGCTCTCGCTGCGCTACAAGCTCACCCTCGCCGCGCTGGCGGTGGAGGCATTGATGCTGGCGTTTCTGATCGCCAACGGCGTCCAGCTTACCGGCGACGAACTGCAACGGCAGGCCGAACAGCGCGCACGCGAAGTCGGCAAGACCATGGTGGCAGCCCTGCTGGCGCCGCTGTCGCAGCAGGACGACGCCAGCGTGCGCGACATCGTCGACACCCTGCACCGCGACGGCAACCTGAAAATGATCGAGGTGCGCGACGATCGCGGACGCGTCGTGCACCAGGCCGGAATCGACGGCACCGAGACCGATTTCCGCCTGGTGCAGCCGGTCGAGTTCGCCCGCCAGCGCTATGGCGAGATCACTCTGGTCCTGTCGGGCGATTTCATCCAGCAGGCGCGCAGTCGTTATATCCGGCAAGGCTTGTTCATTGCCGCTGCCGCCCTGCTGCTGACCGGCATCCTGCTGGCCCTGTCGGTTGGTGGGGTGATTCGCCGCTTCGACGCCCTGACCCGTGCCAGCAAACGCATGGCGCAGGGCGATCTGGACATCAGGCTGGCGGGCGAAGGCCAGGACGAAATCGGCCAGCTGATCGGCACCTTCAACCGCATGGCCGAATCGGTTCGCTTCAACGTCGAGCGGGCACGCGAAAACGAAGCGCGCTTTCATGCCATCGCCGACTACACCCACGACATCGAATTCTGGCTGTCGCCCGAAGGCAAGCTGCTCTGGGTCAATCCCTCGGTCGAGCGCATGCTCGGCCACAGCGTCGGCGAATGCATGGGGCAGATGGATTTCCCGGCCGACATCGTTCATCCGGAAGATCGCGCCGCAACCGGGCTCCAGCTGCGCCAGGCCTTGCGCGGCACCTCCGGCCAGGGCTACATCCTGCGGATCTGCCGCAAGGATGGCGGCCATTTCTGGGCGGTGGTGAACTGGCAGCCGATCCACGATTACCGCGGCGTCTATCAGGGCATCCGTGCCAGCATCCACAGCATTGACGACCTCAAGGCGACCGAGGCCGATTTGCGCGCCGCCATCACCGAACTGCGGACGTC
>DASVPF010000029.1:0-4932 GCA_036382965.1 Thiobacillus sp. | reverse complement strand
GTCGTCGATGCGGCCGGCGGCGTTCAGCCGCGGCCCGAGCATGAAACCGAGATCGAACACGGTGGCGCGGGTGGGTTCGCGGCCGGTGGCACGGAACAGCGCGTTGACGCCGGCGCTGGCCTTGCCCGCACGCATCCGCGCCAGCCCCTGCGCGACCAGGGTGCGGTTGTTGGCGTCGAGCTTCACCACGTCAGCGACGGTACCGAGTGCGACCAGATCGAGCAGCGTGCGCAGGTCGGGTTCATTCTTCTGGCTGTAGGTCCCGCGCTGGCGCAGTTCGGCGCGTAGCGCCAGCAGCACGTAGAACATCACCCCGACGCCCGCCAGATTCTTCGAGCCGAACGTGCAGCCCGGCTGGTTGGGGTTGACGATGCAGGCGGCGTTCGGCAACGCGTCGCCGGGCAAGTGATGGTCGGTGACCAGGACCGGGATGCCGAGCGCATTCGCCGCGGCCACGCCGTCGACCGCGGCGATGCCGTTGTCCACGGTAACCAGCAGGTCGGGCTGGCGCGCGGCAGCGAGCTTGACGATGGCGGGGGTGAGGCCGTAGCCGTGTTCGAGTCGGTTGGGCACCAGGTAGTCGACGCGCGCGCCGAGCATGCGCAAACCGCGTACGCCGACGGCGCAGGCGGTGGCACCGTCGGCGTCGTAGTCGGCGATGATGAGCAGGCGTTTGTTCTCCGCGATGGCGTCGGCCAGCTGCGCGGCGGCGCGCTCGACGTGCAGCAACCCGGCGGGCGGCAGCAGTTGCGGCAGGCGGTGCGCAATCTGGTCCGGGTGGTTGACGCCGCGTGCGGCATACAGCCGCGCCCAGGCCGGCGCGAGGCCGGCCGCCTCGAGCGCGGCGCGGGCGTCGGCGGGGCAGGGGCGGGTGATGATCGATGGCATGGCGCGATTGTATGGGCAGAAACAGCAGGGCGATGAATCAGGGATTCAGAATCTGGTGAATTGCCGTTTTTGCCTGTCGGGCCCACGGGGTACCATGGCCGCATGAGTCATCTGCTTCCGCTTTCCCGCGTCGCCAAGCTGGTCGGCCAGCCGCGCCACGCATTGCAGGAAATGATCCGCAGCGGCACGCTGGCGACGTTTGACGGTCTGGTCGAACTCGACGAGTTGCTGCGTGCGTTTCCCGCAGTGCAGTGGGACGACGACGCGGAGTTCCGTCGGGTCAACGAAATCAAGGACAAGGCGTTCGCCAGGCGGGTGCTGGAGCGCGCGCTGCCGGACAAGGAAGTGCTGGCAGCGCGCCTGACCGAGCTGGGCAACGACTACGCCGCGGCCAAAGCCTTGCTGCTGCATTACGGCAACGTGATGCGCTGGCTGGACGAAAAGATTGACGAAATCGAGGAAGACGCGAGCGCCGAGACCTATCATGCGCTGCATAGCGTGCGCGCATTTCTGCTGCACAATCTGGACGAAATGCCGCCGGATGCGGCGCAGGCACAGGCGGCGATTGCGCAGGAAAGGATACTTAAAATCATGTCGGCCCACGTGACCATCCAGCCCAGCGGCCACACCTTTTTCGTGGAGGGCAACGACACCCTGCTGGAAGCCGCGCTACGCAACGGTATATCGCTCAACTACGGCTGCAGCAATGGCAATTGCGGCGAGTGCAAGGCGCGCGTGCTGTCGGGCGAGGTAAAGAAAGTCCATGCCTACGACTATGTGTTGAAGTCGGCCGAACGGGACGCCGGGGTGATCCTGATGTGCGCGTATGCGCCGGTGAACGACGTGGTGATCGAGGCCAGCGTGGCGGGTGCGCGCGATATCCCGGTGCAGCAGCTCGTCGCCAGGGTGAAATCGGTCGAAGTATTTAATCCGCAGATGGCTGCGCTACATATCCTGGCGCCGCGCAGCCAGCGCTTACGCTTCCTCGGCGGGCAAAGCATCCGGCTCGGCGTGAACGGCGCGCGCGGGCGCTATGCCATCGCCAGCTGCCCGTGCGAGGACCGTCACATCGAGGTGCAGATCCCGCGCAGGCCCGGCGATGCGTTTGCCGAGGCGCTATTCACGAGCTTGAAAGCCAACGACGCGGTGGAAGTGGAGGGGCCGTTCGGCGAATTCGTGCTGGACGAGGAGTCGACGCGGCCAGTGATCTTTCTCGCGTTCGGCGCCGGGTTTGCACCGATCAAGAGCCTGGTCCAGCACGCCATGTCGCTGGAGCTGGCCGAGTCGATGGACCTGCACTGGCTGGCCGATGCGGCCGGACATTACCAGGACAATCTGTGCCGTGCCTGGGCCGACGCGCTGGACAACTTCAACTACGTGCCGCACGCTCAGAGCGACGACCCCGACGGCGTGCTGGCGGCCATCGTGATGGATTATCCTGACCTGCATCGTTTCGATGTGTATGCGTCAGGCACGGCGGAGCAACTGGCGCAGGCGCGCACCCATTTCCTGGACCATGGCTTGCCCGAAGCGCGCTGGTTTGCGGGCGCGACGGACGCTTGATTCTGCGTTATGTGTGTGGTCTGCCGCTGACGCAGCCCGTGTGCATGAACGTGCGCACGTCAGGCAGTTCAAGTGCTGGGGTGTGTCGCTGTGGGTGGTGTAACTGGGTGACGTAACCGTAGCCGGCTGCTTGCGGGGTGCGCGGCGGCCATCTGTATCGGGACTACCGGTTCGAACATGCAGCGCGGGCAGCGGAGTTTATGCGGTGCAAATCGAGCGGCTCGTATCCGGTGTGAGTTCACTCGACAGGGCGGTGCGATTCTTCGACAGGCTCGCCGGTATCGGGGTCGATCCAGTCTGAAATACCCAGTTCATCCTCGGCTTCTTCTACCGTTTCGCCGGGCTCGTAGTCGCTCTCGGCGTTGTATTGCATGTCCTGTATGGCTTCCAGCAAGCTGGGGAAGGGGCCATATTCCTCACCGGTCTGGGCATCGAGCCAGTAACAGCCGTCGGGTCGTTCGATGACGCGAGTGTGATCGTAGTCGGGCGGGGTTTCGGGTATGGCGTGCTTCATGATGCATTCCTCCAGGCCTCCTACTATAGGTACCTCGGCCGGGCAGAGCAAGCGGCGCTCAGGCTGCACACTCAAGCACGCTCAGTCCCGTCAGCGCGGCCACGATTAGCGCCAGATGCACCCAACTCCACGGACGAAACGTCTGCACCAGCGCAGCGACTTCGCGATTGGTGATCAGGAGTGGGCGGCCATTGCGCAAGTTCTAGAAAACATAGAGGCCGAACATGATGCGCTCCAGATGGTGAGTCGCAGAAATAACTTGAGCGCGCCGCCGTCACATTCGCGCCGTGAGAATGGCCGCGATTTCGCTGTCCTTGAGTTGGACCGGATTGGTTTTCATGCTGCTGCCGCGGCTGTGGGCGACGATGCGCGGGATGTCGGCTTGCGTCACCCCGTAATGTGCCAGCGTCGGCAGCTTGAGTTCGCGCGTCCAGGATTCCAGCGTATCGATCAGGGCGGCATGGGCGGCATTCCGGTCCAGCTGCCCGTGCTTGCTTAGGAGGCGCCCCACCTGGGCGTATTTTTCCAGTGTCGGATGTGCCGGCTCGCGTGCGCGCAGTGTTTCGATATTGATGCGCGTGGCCGTCGCCACCAGCGTCCCGCATGCGACGCCATGCGGAATCGGAAAAAACGCCCCCAGCGGTGCGGCCAAACCATGTACGGAACCAAGTCCAACCTGCGCCAGCGTGATGCCCGACACCAGCGCCGCATACGCCATCCGCTCGCGTGCCGCCGCATCGCCGGTATCGGCATACAAGGCCAGCAGGCCGTCGCGTGCGGCCTTCATGCCACCCCAGGCAAGTGAATCGGTGAGCGGCGCGGCGCGGCTGGAGACATAGGACTCCAGCAACTGGGTAAAGGCATCCATGCCGTTCGCCGCAATCACTGCGGGCGGGCAGGTGGCCAAGAGATCGGGGTCGACCAGCGCGACCTCCGCCACCAGTTTCTCGTCGCGGAAGGATTTCTTGAAGCCGTTCGCCCCGTGTACGCTCAACACCGCATTCTTGGTTGCTTCCGAACCGGTTCCTGCCGTGGTCGGCACAGCGATGAACGGTGTCGCCGGGCCCATATAGGGCAGTTCGGGCCCCACGCCCTCCAGATGATCCATCGCCGAATTGCCGGGTTTGAGCAGGCCGGCGATCGCCTTGGCTGCATCCAGTGCGCTGCCGCCGCCGATGCCGATCACCACGTCGATAGGCTTGGCGCGCAAGGTGCGCACGGCCTCGTCCACCATCTGCGGCGACGGCTCGCCCGGAACAGCAAGGTGTCCCCACGAAATGTCTAACGTTTCCAACCCGTTTGTTACGGCCGGCCAGAACGGCGAATTTTTCAGCGAGTCCGCACCGGTCACGAGCAATGCATGCGTGCCATATCCACGGGCGATGGCCGGTAATTTGGCGAGCGTACCCGAGCCGAACTCGATGCGCGGCAAGCGCGAAATGGAGAATTCAGTGATGTGCACAGATAGCTTTCGAACCAACGGCGAAGGTTTGAATGGTAACGAGTTTGCCGGCGGGTTGCCTGCTCATGAATGAGGCAGGATCACCGGCCTGGTGGTGATCCCTTGGAGTTTGATTGTGTTGTCGTGCAGAGATGAGATGGCAAGTCTATTGAAAACATTGAAAATGCTGGCTTGGAAAAACGGTCCTTTGTTCAGGTGCGCGGTAAGTGTTGACGTCATTGGGCGCGCTTTGCTATAGTTCCGCTTCTCGATTGACGCAGTTTCATTTGCGACAGGCGCGGGGTGGAGCAGTCTGGCAGCTCGTCGGGCTCATAACCCGAAGGTCGTAGGTTCAAATCCTGCCCCCGCAACCATTTCGAATAAGTGTTGACGTTTTATGTGAACTACGTAGAATGCGCACCTTCTCGAAACGGCAACGCGCTGAAAGCGAAGTCGGTAATCGATTGATCTTTAACAATTTACAGCCGATAGGTGTGGGTGTTGTGGTGGTAGTTGGGCTGACTTT
>DASVPF010000028.1:0-3433 GCA_036382965.1 Thiobacillus sp. | reverse complement strand
TCCCATCCCGAACAGGACGGTGAAACGCTCCCGCGCCAATGATAGTAGGCACCTCGCCTGTGAAAGTAGGTCATCGTCAGACTCCTTATACGTACCCCCGGGTACCCAAAACCCCCTCCCATAAAGAGGGGGTTTTTTATTGCGATAGAGTCAAATGCAAAATATCGCAGCCCCGGCCATGTAAAATTTGGCGGGTGACGACCCGACTCCATAAAGCGCTCTTCCCGATCTTGCGTCGCCTGTCCGATGGCATGTTTCACTCGGGCCAGCAACTGGCGCACGAATTCCAGCTTTCTCGCGCCAGTGTCTTCAATGTGCTCAATCAGGCCGAGGCCATGGGGCTTACGCTCCATGCGGTGCGCGGACGAGGCTACCGCATTCCCGAAGCGGTGGAGTGGCTGGATCATGGGGCGATCGCCCATCATCTGGGCCCGGCCGCCCGCGCGTATGACGTGCGCATCCTGGAAAGCGTTGACTCGACCAATACCGCCTTGATGGCAGCTGCCTTGAGTGGCGCAGCAGACGGCACGGTGTTCTGCGCTGAACATCAGTCGGGCGGAAAAGGCCGGCGTGGCCGTCAGTGGCATGCCGTGCTGGGCGGCAGCCTGACGTTCTCGGTGTTGTGGCGATTCGACCGGGGTTTGCAGTCCATGGCGGGCCTGAGTCTGGCCGTCGGCCTGGCCGTCGCGCGCGCGGTCAACCGCCATAGCCGTCACCCGGCGCGCTTGAAGTGGCCGAACGATGTGCTGGTGGATTACCGCAAACTGGCCGGCATTCTGGTTGAGGTTCAGGGCGACATGGATGGTCCGGCTTTTGCCGTCGCGGGGATCGGGTTGAACGTTCGCCTGAGCGAGGCGCAACGCGATGCGGTCGATCAGGCGGTCGTCGATCTGGCCGAGATGGGGGTGACGGTTGGACGGAACCAGTTGCTGGCGGATTGTTTGCGGGAATTGCATGCCGTGCTGGGCGCTTTCCGCCAGCATGGCTTTGCGGCTTTGCGGGGAGACTGGATGGCGCTGGATGCGTATGCAGACAAACCGGTGACCCTGCAATTGCCGGACACCCGCGGCATGCATGGGCTGGCGGCCGGCGTGGATGACTCCGGCGCCTTGCTCCTGCGCGACCAACATGCCGTTACCCACGCCTATAGCGGCGGCGAGATCAGCCTGCGCCTGGACAGGCACGCACAATGAGCGGAAAGCGGTGGCTGTTCGATGCGGGCAACACGCGGCTGAAGTGGGCCGTGGTGGAAGGCGGGCTGTGGCGCGAGCAAGGCAGCACAGCCTATGCGGATTTGCCGGCGCTCAAGACCAGGCTGGAGGCGGGGGACGAATGTTACATCGCCAGCGTGGCGCGCGCGCGGCATGAAAAACAGTTCGGCGCGCTGCTGGCGCCCTTCGCTATCACGCCCGTCTGGCTGACGGCTGAAGCCCGCTTTGCGGCTGTCAGGAACCACTACGCGAACCCGCACCAATTGGGAGTGGATCGCTGGATGGGCCTGATTGCGGGGCGTCAGCGCACCTGGTCGGCGACCGTGGTGGTCTCGGCCGGGACGGCGATGACGGTGGATGCCTTGTCGGCCGATGGGGTGTTCCTGGGCGGGCTGATCGTGCCCGGCCTTGTGCTGATGCAGCAGGCGCTGCGGCAGGGCACGGCGGGCGTAGCCGAGGTGGCCGGCCACTGGCAGGCGTTTCCGCGCACGACGGCAGACGCGGTGCAGAGCGGAATCGTGGCGGCATTGTGCGGCGCCATTCAGTTGCAACACGCGCGCCTCGCCGAAACGGCCGGCGTCACGCCGCACTGTATCCTGACGGGAGGCGACGCGGACACGCTGTTGCCGCATCTGGCCCTGCCGGCGGAGCATGTGCCGGCCCTGGTGCTGGAGGGCATGGACAGGGTGGCCAGAGAAGGATGGGCACAATGAAATGGATTGCATGGACCTTGCTGGTGGCCAACCTGGCGGTGGCGGGATTCTTCATTGGCCGGAGCCAGTGGCCGCAGGAGGCATCGGGGCAGACTGCGCCGATGAACGTAGACCGCCTCAGCCTGCGCAGTCAGGCCGGATCCGCGGACCAGCCAACGTCGCATGAAACGGTGGCGCAAGCCTTGTGCGTCGAATGGCGCGGTCTCAACCGCGATGAATTCGCCAAAGTGCGCGATCAGCTTAAGGCCATGGCCGGCGAGCGCGTGATGTCGTTCACCGAGGTGCCCCTGAATACGCGCTATTGGGTCATTTTCCCGCCCTTGCCGAGTGCGCAGTCGGCTGCGGCCAAATTGAGCGAATTGGCGGCGGCGGGGTTGAAGGATGCGTTCGTGGTCAAGGACGGTACCTGGCGCAATGCCATCTCGCTTGGCTTGTATGCCAACGAAGAGGCGGCAGGCCGGCGTGTACGCGAAGTCGAGGACAAGGGTGTGCTGGGAACGCGCGTCGAACTGCAGCCGCGTCAGGGCACGGATTTCTATTTCGTGATTCGCAGCGACGACCCGGATGCGCTGAAGAATCTGGGCGACATCAAACAGGCTTACCCGAACAGCCGGCAGTCGCGCGTGGCCTGCCCGTCGTAAGCGGAGTGAGCCTTATCGCAGCAGGAAGTGCAGCGCGATGCCGCCGAACACCGCCGCGCCGAACCAGGTGTTATGCAGGAAAGCGCGGAAGCATTGCTGCGGGTCGCGCTGCCGGATCAGTTTCAGGTGATACAGCGCAATCGCCGCCGCGACCCCCAGACCGCCGTAAAACACCGTTCCCAAATGCAGTCGCAGCCCGACCCAGCCGAGCAAGCCCAGCGTGATCCCATAACACACGGCTATGGCGGCGAGATCGAAACGGCCGAAGGTGATCGCCGAGGTTTTGATGCCGATCTTGAGATCGTCCGCGCGGTCGACCATGGCGTATTGCGTATCGTAGGCAATCGCCCAAAAGGTGTTGGCCGCCAGCAGCATCCACGCTTCCCGTGGGATCTCACCCCACAGCGCGGCATAGCTCATCGGAATGCCGAAGCCGAACGCGATGCCGAGATAGGCCTGCGGAATCGCGAAGAAGCGTTTGGTGAACGGGTAACTTGCGGCCAGAAACAATGCGACGACCGACAGCTTCAGCACCAGCGCGTTGAGCGGCAGGATCAGCAGAAACGCCAGCAGGGACAGACCCGCCGCCAGCAGTAGCGCCTCCTTCGGCGACACCTTGCCGGCCGCCAGCGGACGCTCGCGGGTGCGCGCCACGAGCGGGTCGAACTCGCGATCGGCATAGTCGTTGATGACGCAGCCGGCCGAGCGCATCAGCACCACGCCCATCACGAAGATCCACAGGATCAGCCAGTTCGGGCGGCCGTGGCTGGCCAGCCACTGCCCCCACAGCGTGGGCCATAGCAGCAGCAGGATGCCGATCGGCTTGTCGAGCCGCATCAGTTTTTCGTACAGGGACAGGCGTTCGCTC
>DASVPF010000027.1:0-3531 GCA_036382965.1 Thiobacillus sp. | reverse complement strand
CGCGGCTGGCGCGGGTGCAGGAAAACCTCGACCGGCTGCAGTTGCATGCCTCGCTGATCGAAGGCGACGCCGCGCAGCCCGACGCCTGGTGGGACGGCCGGCCGTTCGATCGCATCCTGGCCGACGTGCCGTGCAGCGCGTCCGGCGTGGTGCGCCGCAATCCCGACATCAAGTGGCTGCGCCGCCCCGACGACGTCGCTCAATTTGCCGCGCAGCAAGCCGTTATGCTGGAAGCGCTCTGGCGGCTGCTGGCCCCGGGTGGTACATTGCTTTACGCCACCTGCTCGATATTCCACGAAGAAAACGCGGGGCAGGTGCGTGCGTTCCTGGCGCGCCATGTGCAGGACGCCGAACGTTGTCCGCTTCCTGAACCTTTGTCCGACGGGGCGCTGCTGCCTGATGCCGAGCATGATGGATTCTATTACGCCCTGCTGCGCAAGACGTGATGCCGCTTTCCGCTGGCTGGCCGGCCTGTTGCTGGGCTGCTGGCTGGTTGTCGCGGGGGGGGCGCACGCCGCCGACCGCAGCGCAGTCAGACAGGCCACTCTCCGGGCCACCGCGCAGGGCTACGTGCTGGATGCGGACGTCGACATTGTGCTCAACCACACGCTGGAAGACGCGCTCAGCCGCGGCATCAACCTGTATTTCCTGCTGGAACTGGAGCTGAGCCGGCCGCGCCACTGGTGGCTGGACGAAACCATCGCCGAGCCGGTGCGCAAGCTGCGGATTTATTACCACCTGCTGTTGCGGCGCTACGTGGTCGAATCGGGCTACGTGACCCGCACCGCCGCCACGCTTGCCGAAGCCCTGGCGATGCTGGGGCGCGTGGAGGACTGGCAGGTGCTGGATCGCGGCGCGCTGAAGACCGGGCAGCGCTACGACGCCCGCCTGCGGCTGCGTCTCGATACCGCACAACTGCCCAAGCCGCTCTCCATCGGCGCGGTCAGCGGCGACAGATGGGAACTGGTCTCCCCCTGGTATGGCTGGTCGTTCGAGGCGCCCGCTGCCCCCGCTCCCGGCTCGCCGCCCCTGCCCTGATGCGTAGGCTGATTGCCGCCGCCCTGATCGTGGCCCTCGTGCTGCTGATGCTGCTGTTTCACGTCAGCGGCGACAGCAGCGCCTTTTCCGACACCCTGCCCTCGCTGTTCATCGGCGGCGGGGTGCTCGGCGTGGCGCTGCTGGGCTTGCTGGGCTGGCGCCTGTGGTGGCTGCAAAAACGCATCCGCCGCGGCGTCTTCGGCGCCAAGCTCACGCTGAAACTGCTGCTGATGTTCGGCGTCGTCGCCATGCTGCCGGGGCTGGTGGTGTATGGCGCCTCGGTATTCTTTCTCAACCGTTCGATCGAAACCTGGTTCGACGTGCGGGTCGACAATGCACTGGCCTCCGGCGTCAACCTTGGCCAGGCCGCGCTCGACGATTCGCTGCGCGAACTGGACAAGAAAGCCCAGCGCATGGCGCTCTCCCTGTCGGACCAGGGCATGGGCTCGATCATCACCAGCCTGTCCACCCTGCGCGAACAGAGCGCGGTGCAGGAACTGACGCTGTTCGACGAACGCGGCGGCGTTATCGCCCACGTCAGCGGCGAGCGCGGCACCTTGCTGCCGGTGCTGCCCGAGCGCAGCGTGCTGTGGCAGGTGCGGCAGCAGAAGCCCTACAGCCGCATCGAGGAAGTGGCCGAGCGCGGCCTCGTCCTGCGCGTCATCGTGCCGGTGTATACCAGCGCGCTGGCCGGCGAAACGCGCGTGCTGCAACTGGTGCAGCCGGTGCCCGCCACGCTCGCGCGCGACGCCCAGGCGGTGCAGCTGGCGTACCAGGAATACCAGCAGATCGCCGTCTCGCGGGTGGGGCTGAAGCGCATCTACGGCGTCGCGCTCACCCTCACCCTGATGCTGGCCCTGCTGCTGACCCTCGTCATCGCCTACCTGCTGTCGGAACGCCTCGGCGCGCCGCTGCGCACGCTGGCGCGCGGCACCCGCGCCGTGGCCAAGGGCGATTTCTCGCAGATGCCGTCGATATCCAGCCGCGACGAACTGGGGGTGCTGATCCAGTCGTTCAACCGCATGACGCGCCAGCTGTCCGACGCCCGCGAACAGGTCGCGCAGAACCACCAGCAGACCGAGCAGGCCAAGGCCTTCCTCGAACGCGTGCTGGCCAACCTGTCGTCCGGCGTGGTGGTGCTGGACGAGGCCTTGCGGGTGCGCACGATGAACAGCGCGGCGGCGCAGATTCTGGGCGTCGCGCTGTTGTCGTTCGACGCAAAACCGCTGGCCGAACTGGGCCAGTCGGGCGATGCCTTGCAGCAGTTCGGGGCAACCGTGGCGGCGCACTTTGGCGAGCACGAAGGCGAGTGGCAGGAACAGGTCGACTACGCGGGCCACGGCGGCAGCCAGTCGCTGCTGCTGCGCGGTACGCGCCTGCCGCCGGGCGTCGAGCGCGGCTACGTGCTGGTGTTCGATGACGTGACCAAACTGATCGACGCCGAGCGCAATGCCGCGTGGAGCGAGGTGGCGCGCCGGCTGGCGCACGAGATCAAGAATCCGCTCACCCCCATCCAATTGTCGGCCGAACGCATCGCGCGCAAGCTCGATGGCCGGCTGGAAGGGGCGGACGCCGAATTCCTTACGCGCGCCACGCACACCATCGTCAACCAGGTGGCCGCCATGAAGAGCATGGTGGACGCGTTTGCCGGCTACGCGCGCATGCCGCGCGCCCGGCTCGAGGCGCTCGATCTCAACGCGCTGGTGCGCGAGGTGCTGGCGTTGTACGACGCCAAGACGCTCGGATTGCGCTTGCATCTCGATGCCGAGTTGCCGCGCATCGCGGGCGACTCCACATTATTGCGTCAGGTGATACATAATCTGATGCAAAATGCGCAGGATGCGCTGGCCGGTCATCCTTCACCCAGTGTCGAGATCGGCACGCGCCTGCGCCAGAATAAAGACGCAGTTTGTTTATCCGTAACGGACAATGGAGCCGGATTTCCGGAGCATCTGATGACGCGGCTGTTCGAGCCCTACGCAACCACCAAGGCCAAGGGAACGGGTCTGGGCCTGGCCATCGTCAAAAAGATCGTGGAAGAGCACCACGGCAAAATCCAGATCGAGAATCTGAAGTCGGGCGGTGCCGCCATCCGTATTGCACTGCCTGTTTTTGCGGCAGTTGGGGAGAGCACGTGAGCGGGCATATTCTCGTCGTCGACGACGAAGTGGGCATTCGTGAGTTGTTGTCGGAAATTCTCACCGACGAGGGCTACGACGTGCATCTGGCGGAAAACGCCGAAGCGGCGCGCGCCTTCCGCAGCCAGCGGCGCCCGGACCTGGTGCTGCTCGACATCTGGATGCCCGACACCGACGGCGTCACGCTGCTGAAGGAGTGGGCGGGCGGCGGCCAGCTCACCATGCCGGTGGTGATGATGTCCGGCCACGGCACCATCGATACCGCCGTCGAGGCCACCCGGCTCGGCGCCGCCGATTTTCTGGAAAAACCGGTGGCGCTGGCCAAGCTGATCGACACCGTCAACAAGGCGATCAA